>DBJV01000098.1:0-2687 GCA_002297185.1 Christensenella sp. UBA767 | reverse complement strand
TTCTCGACTTTGTCGAACTCGATTTCGGGGAAGATAAGTTGCTCTTTCACGCCGACTGCATAGTTTCCTCTGCCGTCAAAAGACTTGGAAGAAATGCCTCTGAAGTCGCGCACTCTCGGGAGTGCGATAGAGATGAATTTGTCAAGGAAGTCGTACATTCTGTTGCCGCGAAGGGTAACTTTTGCACCGACGTTCATGCCTTCTCTCACCTTGAAGTTTGCAACGGATTTCTTTGCTTGCGTGATAACTGGTTTTTGACCTGCAATCATTTTGAGCTCTTCAACTGCTTGTTGCAGTGATTTGCTGTTGTCTTTGCAGTCGCCCAAGCCCATATTAAGCACGATTTTCTCAAGACGAGGAACTTCGTTAATGTTCTTGTAGCCAAAGCGTTTGATGAGAGCCGGTACAACTTCTTCCGTGTACTGTTTTCTCATGCGATATCTGTCAGCATTACCAGCATTTGTCGTATCGGTTGCAGTTACTTTAGCAACCTGATTTTTCTTGTCTGCCACGATATTACCTCCGATGTATTAGTCCTTCTTTTCAGTGGACTTTTCTGCTTTTTTCTTTGCAGCCTTTTTTGCAGCCTTCTTTGCAGACGGCTTTTTCTCGTCAAGGGACGCACCGCACTTGGGGCATACGCGGAAGGATTTGACCTTGCCGTCAACCTCTTTAAGCTCGTGTTTGACTCTTACGACGTCACCGCAACCTGCGCAAACGTGCATAACGTTGGATGCATCGATTGTGCCTTCTTGCTTGATGATACCGCCCTTGTCTTGTGCGTTTCTCGGCTTTTTGCTCTTTGCAACGATGTTTACGCCTTCAACGTAAATTCTGCCGGTTTCGGGCACGACTTTGAGAACCTTGCCCACTTTGCCGGTGTCTTTACCGGTGATAACCATAACGTTGTCGCCTTTCTTAACACTCAATTTTGCCATAATAGTCTTACCTCCTTACAGCACTTCGGGTGCGAGAGAAATGATCTTTGTGTAATCTTTGTCACGAAGTTCTCTTGCGATAGGCCCAAAAATACGAGTGCCTTGTGGTTGTTTTTGGTTGTCGATGATGACAGCTGCGTTGTCGTCAAACTTGATGTAGCTGCCGTCCTCGCGTTGGAGACCGAAAGTCGTACGAACGATGACTGCCTTTACGACGTCGCCTTTCTTAACTTTGCCGCCCGGGATTGCCGATTTTACAGATGCGACGATAACGTCACCGATGTTGCCGCTTCTTCTGAAAGAGCCGCCCAAGACTCTGATACACATAATTTCTTTGGCACCGCTGTTGTCAGCGACTTTAAGCCAACTCAATGGTTGAATCATAGCGTCCCTCCTATTATTTAGCTTTCTCGACTATCTCGACGAGTCTCCAGCACTTGTCCTTTGAAAGAGGACGAGTTTCTGCGATAAGCACCTTGTCGCCGATACCGCATGCGTTGTTTTCGTCATGCGCTTTGAACTTCTTGGTGCGGTTTACGATCTTCTTATAGAGCGGGTGTTTTACACGTTCGCTGACTGCGACGACGATGGTCTTGTCCATTTTATCGCTGACAACGATACCGACTCTTTCTTTTCTGAGATTTCTTTCCATATACTCCTCCGATTAGCCCTTTGCCTCGTCTGCTTTTGCGCGAGCAATTTCTCTTTGACGGATGACAGTCTTGATACGGGCGATGTCACGTCTCGTTTCGACCAACACCATGGGGTTTGTCAATTGATTGGTGGCATTCTTGAAGCGGAGGAAAAACAATTCCGACTTCAATTCGTTGAGTTTAGTTTGCAACTCTTTATCTGTCATTTCCAAAACTTGTTTCGATTTCATTGTTCACCGCCTTCGACACCGTTTACGTCCTCGGCTCTGACAAACTTGCACTTAACGGGAAGTTTGTTTGCTGCAAGACGAAGTGCCTCTTTTGCTACTGCCTCGTCGATACCTGCGATTTCAAACATCACACGGCCCGGCTTGACGACTGCTACCCAGTACTCGGGAGAACCTTTACCTGAACCCATACGAGTTTCAGCAGGTTTCTTCGTTACCGGTTTGTGAGGGAATATATCCACCCAAACTTGTCCGCCACGACGGATGTATCTCGTCATAGCGACACGGGCTGCTTCGATTTGGTTGGAGGTAATCCAGCCCGGCTCTGTCGAAACAAGACCATATTCGCCGTATGCGACGATGTTACCCTTGTTCGCTTTGCCTTTCATTCTGCCACGCATTTGGCGACGTCTTTTGACGCGTTTAGGCATTAACATTATTGATTTCCTCCTTCAATTGGATTTTTGCCAAGGACTTCGCCCTTGTAGATCCAGCATTTTACGCCGATTGCACCGAAAGTGGTGTTTGCGGTCGCTACGCCGTAATCGATGTCTGCACGAAGTGTTTGAAGAGGAATGGATCCTTCTCTGTATTGTTCACTTCTTGCGATTTCAGCACCGTCGAGTCTGCCGCTGACCATGGTCTTGACACCCTTTGCGCCTGCTTTCATCGCTTTGGACATTGCTTGTTTCATAGCACGACGGAAGGATGCACGTCCTTCGAGTTGTTTTGCAATGCCTTCTGCAACGAGTTGTGCGTCTGCATCCGGATGTTTGACTTCCATGATGTTGATGCTGACTTTCTTGTCGCCGGAAACGAGTTTTTCAACTTCTTTCTTGATTTCTTCAACGCCTGCGCCTGCTTTGCCG
>DBJV01000087.1 GCA_002297185.1 Christensenella sp. UBA767 | reverse complement strand
TCGGCTTTGTTCTTCTCGCCGTGAGTGAGACAACCTGCGCCGCCGATGCAACCGCCGGTGCAAGCCATACCCTCGATAAAGTTGGCGTCGAGGAGATTTTTGCTCTTTTTGAGGAGCGCGATTTTGCACTCTTCTATGCCGTCGCAAGAGCAGGGCTTGAGGTCGAAATCGATGTTTTGCTCTTTGAGCGATTGTCTTACGGCATCGCTCAAACCGCCGCTACGAGCGAATATTCTTCCGAAGTAGGACGCATTGTCAAGCACTCCTTCTTCGAGCGTGGTGATATCGAAGTCTCTGCTGTCGAAAAGCGCTTGCAATTCCTCGAAAGTGAGGACGGAATCGACGTAAGGTTTGACTCTTTCGTCCTTGATTTCCATTTTCTTTGCGGTGCAAGGACCGATAAACACGACTTTTGCGTCGGGAGTGGTGTCCTTGATGTATTTAGCAAGTGTAGCCATCGGCGAGAGATTGCCCGACACGTGTTGTTGAAGTGCGGGGAAATTCTTTTTGATGTATGCCACGAACGCCGGGCAGCACGAACTTGTGAGGAAACCTTTTTCCGCCAACTCTTTGCCTTCTGCAAGCGCAACCATATCTGCGCCGAGAGCCGCCTCGATTACGGTATAGAAACCGAGTTTTTTAAGTCCCGTAATAACCTGACCGAGTTTTGCGTAGGTAAACTGGCTCGATATAGACGGCGCAACGACCGCGTAAAGTTTGTACTTGGTGTTATTCTCGCTCTTCTTTATCAAGTCGATAACGTCGAGGATATAGGATTTATCGGAAATCGCACCCCACGGGCATTGATACACGCAAGCGCCGCACGCAATGCACTTGGAATTGTCGATTTTTGCGGCGTATTCCTCATCCATCGTGATAGCCTTGACCTTGCACGCTCTCTCGCAGGGACGTTTATTATTGGTGATTGCGCTGTACGGGCATACCTTTGCGCACGCGCCGCACTCTTTGCACTTGGACTTGTCGATATGCGCCACGTGTTGCGCGTCGAACGTAATTGCGCCGAATTTACACACGTCCTCGCATCTATGAGCAAGACAGCCTCTGCATGCGCCCGTAACTTCGTATCCGCCCATCGGACACTCGTCGCAAGCGATGTCGATAACCTCGATGACGTTTGGATTTTCCTTATCTCCGCCCATCGCGAGTTTGACGCGTTCAAGCAAAATTGCACGCTCTTTATACACGCAGCAACGCATGGTCGGCACTTTTCCGGGGACAATCTTTTTGGGGATGTCTATAGCGGTCTTATCCAGCCTATCTTCCCACGCCTCGCGAGCGACCTCACGCAATACTTTGTATTTCAAGTGTTGAACTTTTGTATCGAATATTCTCATTCTGCACCTTCTTTTGTCTTGCCGTATTATATACCAAAACACACTCAAAACAATTCTTTTTGTGCCTGTTTTTGCAATTTTTTGCTACTTTTTTAGAAATAACTCACCTTAACTCGCTTACCCATCTTAATAAGGCACTCGCTAAGTTCTTTTACGAGGTTCATTTTGATGCTGAAATTGATGGGCAAATCGGGGTTTTGGTGCGCAGGGTTGATGGCTCTTCCCACAAAGAAATTGATATCCGTAGCCTCTTCGAAGAGCAATCTCGACATAAGCGACGCACCGTCGCGCTTGAAACTCCATTGCTCGTAGCTTTCGTTATCTTCGAGATAATCCTTTGCGTAAGTAAGCACTTTGTTCATCGTTATAACGCCTTCCGTAACGAGATCCACGCCCTCGATTTCGGATATCGGCGGAACGTCCGACGACTCGAAGTTGAGCGTCGTCCGCAATTGTTTTCCGAGGTATTTTGCGGCGATAGACGACGTCGTGCCTCCGCACACGATATGCTTGCCCTCTTTTGAGAAGAACAAGGACATCATTCTGTCGCAATCGTCGCGATTTGACGGCGGCCCGAACAAAATATTCATAGGCTCGCGCTTACGTATTCTGATAACGCACGCCGTAGCGTCGTCGCCGGGTTTTTCGCCGTAAAGTTTGTTGCACTCGTCCACCAAAATCGTGGAAAGCGTCTTTGCGGTGTATCCCACAAGGCTTATGCTCTCCATAAAGGATATGATGTCCTCTCTCTTCCAACCGAAGTTGTAGGAAAGCCCAAGCCCCGCATGCGGACAACCGTCGCTCATAAGAATGAAAATATCGTTCTCCATAAGCGGCACGACGGATTTAAAAATCTTCTTTCCGCCAATCACCATTTCGGTTTTGGGGAAATCGTAATTTTGTCCGTCACGCAAAAGTATGACTTGCGGATTGTCGTACTGGATAATCTCCGCGTCTCTGTTGTTTACGATATGCACGATTGTAAACGTCGAATACGCAACGCCTCTCACCGAACATATGGGCAAAGTTGCGGCAATCGTCTCCACGCAATCTTCGAGGGTAAGCCCCTCCGCCATCATCGTCGAGATGATTTTGCTCGTAAGCGTGGAAAGAATGCTCGCCTTAACGCCGCTCCCCAAGCCGTCCGCAAGCACGATAACCGTGGAATTTTCGTCTTGATTGACGATATCCACGTGGTCGCCGCACAATTGCTCGCCGAAGTGATTTATACTTTTATAACCGATATCGGCGCACAAATCATTCATCTTTGATGGACTCCTTGAGTTTGGTCAAAGCAATCTTGGTTTCGGCAGCAGTCTCGCCCAAAAGGGACGCAATCTCCTGCACGATACGCATTTGCTTGTCAACGACTTTGTCTGCCGTCTCTATGGTTTGTCTGCTTATAGACTCCTTTTTCTCTTTCTGTTTTTCCTCGTCGGTGATATCTCTCATGATGCCGATATAGAGGCGATTGTCGAAGTCATAAACAACCGTAAGTTCCACGTATCTTTTATATTCCGCAAGATAAACCCTGCGATTGCGCACGTTAAACCTCGTTTTCTTCACTTCGAGGAAAACTTGCGGATCCATAATACGCACCACTTGCTCGCCGAGAACGTCGGTTGCGGAACGGATATTCATAAGATCCATCGCCGCCTGATTTATCTGTTGCACTTCAAAAGCGTCGTTAAGCACGATGATGCCGTTTGGCGTGTTGTTGACGATTCTGTCCGAGAATCCTTCCGCCTTCTTTTGAAGGTACGGCAAGCACATGGACACTTCCGCTTTGCCTTGCAAAATCGCAATTGCTTTTTCACGGCAAGTGTTGTATCCGCAACTTCCGCAATTGAGTTCGTCGCGTTTGCTTATCTTGCCCATTTTTCGCAACGTCGCAGCGATTTCCGCCTCGGTGGGAACTTGATTCTTTCTTTCAATTTCGGAGAAATATTTTCTTATGTCTTCTTGGTTGGGTTGCTCCACCTTGAAGTCCTTATCCCCTGCATATTTCGCCACCGCAAGATACTCTCTCACGGGCGAGGGATGATATTTTTCCATAACGGGGCCGCCCACGCAACTGCCCACGCACGACGACATTTCTATGAACGTGTGGTGAATGTTGCCTTGCTCTATGTCTTTGAGAGCGGCAATACAATTCTCAACGCCGTCGATTGCCATATAATCGTAACCGGGTTGATTGAGTTTCATAGTTTTGAGAATCCCGCCCGTCGTGGGGAAGAATCTCGCTCTGCTTTCTCTGTTGCTATCCATCTCTTTTTTGAGTTCGATACCTTCAGAGGAAAGCCATTCCGTCAACTCTTCATAAGTCAAAACCGCGTCAACTATTCCCTCATAGTGCTGTGCCTCGTCCTTCTTTGCAACGCACGGACCGATAAACACGGTCTTTGCGCCCGGATATCTCTTTTTGATATCCGCGCAATGCGCTTGCATAGGCGACATAACGTCGGCAAGGTACGGCAAAAGCGACGGGAAATATTTTTGAATGAGCAAATTGATCGAGTGGCAGCAAGAGGAAATAATAACGTCTCTCTTTTCCTTCTCAATCATTCTCTCGTACTCGTTTTTGACCATCGTCGCGCCGATTGCGGTTTCCTCGACGTCGGCAAATCCGAGTTTTTTGAGAGCATCTCTCATTGCGCCTATTCCCACGCCCTCGTAGTTTGCCACGAAGGACGGAGCAAGCGACACGTAAACGGGTTCGCCCGAATGGATAAGCACCTTGACCTTTTCCACTTCGCTTGCAATCTCTTTTGCGTTTTGGGGACAAACGACAAAGCAATGACCGCATAAAATGCACTCATTGCCTATGATGTGCGCCTGATTGCCCGAAAAGCGTATAGCTTTAACCGGGCAATGTCGGATGCACTTGTAACAGTTCTTACAGTTTGACTTTTTCAGAGTAAGACAATCCATATCAACTCCTGCCTGCCTCTATGCGAGACAAGACTTTATCCTTGAAGAATTCTTGGAAATTCTCAATGGTAATTCCGGGATATATATCGTCATCGACAGCCACCGTCACGCCAACCCTGTTGCATTTTCCGAAACAGAAACTGCCCGTAAGCACGACGTCGCCTTCGAGATTTCTCTGCGCAATTTCCTTGCGTAGCAACTCCACGATTTCCTGCGAGCCTTTGAGATGACAGGAACTGCCGACACAAATCTGTATTATAACCATATCCTTACGCCTTTGCAAGTATTTCTTTTTCAAAGAATTCTTTGGTAGTGTCGGGAGTGAGCGAGAAGAACGCATCGTCAACCGTCACGCAAACGCCTTGTTGGCACTTACCCATACAAAACGTTCCGCCGAGTTCAACCTTTTCTTTGAGGTTGTTTTGAGCGATGAGATATTGCAATTGTTCGACGACTTGTCTCGATCCTTTGATGTGGCAGGAACTGCCGATACACACTGTAACTTTCATAATTTATTCCCTCTCGTTTATTATTGGAACTCCGCCACGTCAATCCAAGACATAAGGAATTCTCTTTCTTTTTCGTGACCTTTTACCGATTGCGACGCCGCAACGATAGGCATCCATTTTTGGACATATCTCTTGTCCGTTCCGCTCTTTTTGCAGAACAAATCGAGATATTTTTCAGCCATATCGATTTCGCCGTCAAGCCAGAAAAGCATATAAGTTCTCGCAACGTCCGCAGACGCATTGCCTTGAGTTGCGTGCGACCAGTCGATGACGTAAGCCTCGTCGTCGCCCGTGATAATGATATTGGACGGGTTGAAGTCGCCGTGGCACAACTTGTCGTGCTTTGGCATACCCTCGAGGCGAGTGTGCAACTCGTATTTAATGCTGTCGTCCAAATTCGTCAAGTTGATTTTTCTGTTCATCTTGTCGCGAAGTTTGGTAAGCAACGGGCATTTTTTGGATTGCACTTCTATTTGCAAATCCACGAATCTTTCAAGATACTCGTCTTTCTTTTCAGGGTTGTCTTTCATAAGTCTGTCGAGCGTCTTTCCGCCGATAAACTCGGATACGATAGCCCATTTGCCGTTGACTTTGGTAACTTCGATGATTTTAGGCACGTTGAGTCCCGTCTCTTCCACTCTCGCTTGGTTAAGAGCCTCGTTAAGGACATCGACTTTGGAAAAATCCTCGTCGAACACCTTTACGCAATGCTCGCCGTCGCGATAAACGGTCTTGTTGGTTCTCACGGCAATAATTCTGTCGAGATTCATATTCTCCTCCTTATACCTCTGTATGTGTGCCGTAGTAGGCGTTGAGATACATTTGTTTGATTTCGCTCATAAGCGGATATCTCGGGTTTGCGCCCGTGCATTGATCGTCAAAGGCTTGCTCCACCATAGCGTCGAGACGATTGAGGAAGTCTTGTTCGTCGGGGACGTAATCTCTGATGGTCGGCTTGATACCAACTCTTGCCTTCAATTCGTCGATGGCTTTGATAAGGTTTTCAAGTTTTTCGTTGTCGTTCTTGCCTTTGATTCCGAGATAATCTGCAACTTCTGCGTATCTTGCGAGCGTGTGCGGATATCCGTATTGCGGGAAAGTACCCATCTTGACGGGAGTTTCGCAAGCGTTAAAGCGCAACACTTCGTCAATCATAAGCGCATTGGCTACGCCGTGCGGAAGGTGATGGAACGCACCGAGTTTGTGTGCCATAGAGTGGCATACGCCGAGGAATGCGTTTGCAAACGCCATACCTGCCATAGTTGCCGCATTTGCCATTTTCTCTCTTGCGACGGGGTCGTTGGGACCGTTGTCGTAAGCTCTGGGCAAGTATTCGAATATCATCTTGAGCGAACGCATTGCAAGACCGTCCGTATAGTCCGTTGCGAGCATTGCCGCAATTGCCTCGAGGTCGTGCGTAACTGCGTCGATACCGCTGGCTGCCGTAAGACCTTTCGGTGCGCTCATATGGAAGTCTGCGTCGATGATTGCCATGTTCGGCAAGAGTTCGTAGTCCGCAAGCGGATACTTAACGCCCGTTTTCTCGTCCGTGATAACCGCAAACGGAGTAACTTCGGAGCCTGTACCTGCAGAAGTCGGGATTGCGATGAAGTACGCTTTCTCGCCCATCTTGGGGAAGGTATAAACACGCTTTCTGATATCCATAAAGCGCATTGCCATATCGAGGAAGTCAACTTCGGGATGTTCGTACATCACCCACATAATCTTACCTGCGTCCATTGCGCTGCCGCCGCCGAGTGCGATGATGCAATCGGGCTTGAACGCCGCCATTTGTGCTGCGCCTTCTTTTGCGCAAGCAAGCGTCGGGTCGGGAGCGACGTCAAAGAACGTGGTGTGTTGGATGCCCATTTCGTCGAGTTTGTCCGTGATGGGCTTTGTATATCCGTTGTTATACAAGAAACTGTCTGTAACGATAAACGCTTTCTTTTTGCCCATAACGTGTTTGAGTTCGTCAAGAGCAACGGGCAAGCAACCCTTCTTCATATACACCTTTTGAGGCGCTCTGAACCATAGCATATTTTCTCTCCTTTGGGCAACCGTTTTGATATTGAGCAAATGTTTGACGCCGACGTTTTCGGATACGGAGTTACCACCCCACGAACCGCAGCCGAGCGTGAGCGACGGCGTAAGTTTGAAGTTGTACAAGTCTCCGATACCGCCTTGTGAGGACGGAGTGTTGACGAGGATACGGCAAGTTTTCATTCTTGACGCAAATTCGTCGATTTTTGCTCTTTCGGTCACGGCGTTGAGATAAATAGAGGACGTATGTCCGTATCCGCCGTCGGCAACGAGACGCTCTGCTTTATTGAATGCGTCCTGAATGTCTTTGGCTTTGTACATCGCAAGCACCGGTGAGAGTTTTTCGTGTGCGAATTCTTCGCTGATATCGACGCTTTCCACTTCGCCGATAAGGATTTTCGTTTTTTCCGGCACGTCGAATCCTGCAAGTTTCGCAATCGTAACGGGCTTTTGTCCGACGATTTTTGCATTGAGTGCGCCGTTGATGAGGATTGTCTTACGCACCTTCTCCGTCTCTTCGGGATTGAGGAAGTAGCAACCTCTGTCTGCAAATTCTTTCTTTGCCGCTTTATATACATTGTCAAGTACGATAACGGATTGTTCGCTTGCGCAAATCATACCGTTGTCAAACGTCTTGGAGTGGATAATGGAGTTCACCGCAAGCACCACGTCTGCCGTATCGTCGATGATTGCAGGAGTATTGCCTGCGCCAACGCCGAGTGCCGGCTTTCCGCTGGAATACGCCGCTTTGACCATACCGGGACCGCCCGTTGCCAAAATGATATCCGACTCTTTCATAAGAAGGTTTGTCATTTCGAGGCTGGGGATATCAATCCAATCAATGATGTTTTCGGGTGCGCCTGCCTCAACTGCCGCCTCGAGTACGACTTTTGCCGCCGCAATGGTGGATTTCTTCGCTCTGGGGTGCGGGCTGATGATGATGCCGTTTCTCGTCTTAAGAGCAATGAGCGTCTTAAAGATTGCGGTAGAGGTCGGGTTCGTTGTGGGGATAACCGCGCCGATAATTCCGAGAGGCTCTGCGATCTTGATAGTGCCGTAAGCCTTGTCCTCTTCGATTATTCCGCAAGTCTTGGTGTTCTTGTAGGCATTGTAGATATATTCGGACGCATAGTGGTTTTTGATAACCTTGTCCTCGACGATGCCCATGCCCGTCTCTTCGACTGCGAGTTTTGCAAGAGGTATTCTCATTTTGTTTGCCGCGGTTGCAGCTGCAAAAAAGATTTTATCCACTTGCTCTTGCGTGTAGGTCGCATATTCTCTTTGAGCTTTGCGCACGGCTGCGATAGCCTCTTCGAGTTTTTCGACTCCGTCAACAATACGGTTTCTTGCTTCCATTTCTTGTTCTCTCCTATACGTGTTTGTCAAATTTTTGAGTTATCGATTATTTTAGGTTAAATATTCGATAACTATTTATCGATATAATTATATCTACACACGCATTTCGTGTCAAGCCGTTTGCACGTATATTTTCAGGAAAAAACATACAAATTTCAAGACAATTTATCGTAGTTGTATGATTATTGTATTCTTTGTCTTTATTCCTCTTCGCCCTCACTCTTGTCGATGCTCAAAAGGAAGTTAAGCACGTTTCTTGCGGTACGTTGCAGTTCCGCGCGTTTAAGTCCGCCCCTCTTTAGCGATTTGAGCGTCGAGCCGTCGTACTTGCCTCTCACTCTCGAGCCGCCGGGCATAAGCACGTCCACCTGCGCGCGCACCCTGTACGCATTGTCGTCAACCCCCTTGAAGTCGGGATTCTTTGCCTTCCTCGTCCACCAGTCTGTCATAACGAGATTCTTATATCCCCACTCGCCTCGCAAAATAGTCGTGCAAAGGTCGTAATTATGGTAGGAATACACCCCGTTAATTTTGTTGTAGGAAGTCATAATCGCTTTGGGATTTGCCTCTTTCACGCAGATTTCAAATCCTTTGAGGTATATCTCGCGCAGCGCGCGCTCGCTCACGCGCGAATCATTTATATATCGTGCCTTCTCTTGATTGTTGCAAGCAAAATGCTTTACGCAACTCGCTCCGCCCTCCGCTTGTATGCCTCTCACGATTGCGCTTGCCATCTTGCCCGTAAGATATGGATCTTCCGACAAGTATTCGAAGTTTCTTCCGCAAAGCACGTTGCGATGTATGTTTATCCCGGGTGCCAAAAGCACATCCGAACCCTTTTCTTTCATTTCGAGCGCGACGAGCGAATACAACTTTTGAGCAAGTTCCTCATTCCAAGACGACGCAATCGCGCTGCCGCAAGGCAGCAACGACGCCTTTGCGCAAAGCCTTATTCCACTAGGTCCGTCCGTAGTGATTGCGCACGGCACGCCCTTTGTTTTGAGACTGTCGCTTATACCGCCGAACGCGCCTGCATTTCCTTTCGCCCCGAGCGAACTGTTCATTCTCAAATCGCCGTGGCAAAGCGTCTCCAAGTCCTCGTCCGACAGCGTGGATATAAACTCGTCAACCGTCACAATCCCACGTTTAACGTCATCAAACGATATCTTTAAGTCCTTGTTTTGCGCAATCTCCGTCGGCATATTGCGTTCTATACGCTCTTTGAGATAGCCCGTTTGCGCATGCTTTTGAGTGCATTTCCACTCATGCGCCTTTATCATATTTTCAAACTTGTTGAGGTACACTTCGGCGTCGTCTGCGTCCATTTTATACACGTCGGATTGGAAGTCCGCAAGCGTGTTATACTTCATCAGTTGCGCATAATCTTCCGCGCTGTTGAGGAGGCTGTCATAACTCTCAAGCACCGTCAAATCGTATTTTGGCGCACACGCCGTGTGGCATTCTTTGGTTGCCTTTTTATCAAAGCGCACACTGCCTATACTCGCTGCGTCTCGCACGTTTTCGCCGACAAAAAATTCGTATTCGCCGTCCTCCATCACCCAGCACGCTTTGTACCCCGTAAGCCCCTCGTCGTCGTAAGATGACAAGGCGTACTCGTCTATACACATCTCAATCGTCTGCTCTTCGTTTGGTTCGAGAAGTTTGGTTTTTGCAAACGTTTTTAGTTCTCTTGTAGGTTTGACCATAACGTTTTGCGGCGCGCGCACGTACGCTTGCACGACGGTTTTTCCTGCAACGCTACCCACGTTTTTTACGGTTGCGACAATCTTCACTCCGTCCGCCACTTTTTCGAGAGTTGCGCTTATATCGAAAGTCGTATATGAGAGTCCAAAGCCGAAGGGATACAACACTTCGTTTTTCGCAAAGGACTCAAAATATCTGTATCCGACGAATATATCTTCAACGTAATTGTTGTATTTTTTGTGTCCGAACTCGCTTGCCGACGGATAGAAAATATACCTTCTCGCAATGCTGTCCGTAAGCCTTCCCGAGGGATTGACCTTTCCGCAAAGCACGTCGCAAAGCGCGTTTCCGCTTTCCATACCGCCCTGCCAAGCAAGCACCACGGCGGATATATCGTCTCCGAATATTTCTATATCGTCAAATTCGATGACGTTGCCCGTGTCGAGAACAAGCACCACCTTTTCAAAGTATTTGCGCACAAGGTCAATCATCTTAAGCTCGTCGTCGCTGAGAAGAAAACTTCCGCCCTTCAACTTTTGCTCTCTGTCCTCGCCAGCGGCTCTGCCAATCACGACGATTGCGATATTGCTCGTCTCTCTTGCCTTTTGGACGATATCGGAAGTTAGCGGCATTTCCTCAAAACAAAACGGCCAATGCCCCCAAAATCCCTCGTCGGGAACGTGCTTTTCGCACCACTCGGCATAAATCTTGTCAAGATACTCGTTTACCTTTATCTTGTCGCAAACCTTAAGTCCGTCCGCAAAACTCATTTTGTAGGGCGCTTTCACGTCGCCGCCCGAGCCGTAACCCACGCAAAAATAATTGTATTGCGTGCGCCCGAACACAGCCACTTCGTCGCTCTCTTTTATTGGCAAAACGCCCTCGTTTTTGAGCAATACGATACCCTCCGCCGCAAGCGCGCGAGCAGTATCTCTCATCGGCTTTGACGTAACCGCCATTTTATTGTTGTCCCCTGCCCCCGTCTTTTGTGCGGTCGGCGAGAACAAATTGACTATTTTTGAAATCAAACTCATTTTTATCAACCCTCTTGCAAAGCCCCTCGCCCTGCAATTTCAACGATATATCAAATATATTGTATTTGATATCCGCCCAAATGTCCATAGTGAATTTTAAGGAATTAATAATTAATAGTTAATAATTAATAATTTTGGAATATCCGATGCCTTATACTGTTCGGGTGTGGGTGTCCCACCCTTTTGTCATTCCGAGCGTAGCGTGGGAATCCAGCGTAGCGAATATGGAATATTCCACTTTTCATTAAGCATGGAAATAACGTCTAGAATACTCTCTATGTGAATAAAGCGTCCAAACAGATGAATAACGCGAAAGCACCCCGAGGAGCGCAAACCCAACGTACTAAAACGTACGTGATTTGCGAAACTCGGGGTGCTGACAAAGTTAGTCGCTGTTTGGGCGCTTTATTCGAGTGGCGCGCCGCATGAAGAACAAACGGTATTACTTGACTTGTTTTTGCATCCGCAATACTTGCATTTAACATAGGAAACCTTCTCCCCCACGGTGAAGGACACGTTCTGCTTGGTTTGGGAGATAGTGTCTTGAAGAATTTTCACGATTTGGGAGGGATTTTCAAGATCCTCGAGGACGGAGGCTTTGCCGGTGGCGGTGATATAGATATCTCCGACTTTGGCGAGACGGTCTATAACGCCGTAACGAAGATTGACAGCAACGACGTCTTTATATTCGATGCTCTTGAAGTCAACGGCAATAGTGCCTTTGCGAATAATTATGCGCTTGTCGGTAAATGCGT
This sequence comes from Christensenella sp. UBA767, assembly GCA_002297185.1. Taxonomy (GTDB): domain Bacteria; phylum Bacillota; class Clostridia; order Christensenellales; family CAG-917; genus CAG-475. Next base: position 25,792 of record DBJV01000087.1, on the reverse strand, counting down.
AATCGGTGTTTTTGTGGCGTTTGCTTGCTGTGACGCTCTTGTATATCCATATCCACACGGGCGCGAGATGCAATACGAAGAATATGCAAATCGGCGCAATCATCGAGGTAGGAAAACCGTCCGCCGTCGTTGCGAGCATAACGATGAAAAACACGTCGAAAACAATCCACACAAGCGCAATGGGCAACATCTTAAAAACGTTGTTGAGAACAAACGCTTTCTTTTGCGGTTTGCCTTGCCAAAGGATTTTTTCATCGGGCATAAGCGACTGCTCTATCGTCTCAATATCGCTACCGCTGTCTTTGGGTTGAAAATACTTTTCGTTAAGTTCCATAATAACCACCTACAATTATTATACCAAACGTTTCCCTCTTTTTCAACTCAATTTATCACACTATGCAAAAACGCCCGTCATCAGACGAGCGTTTAGGTGTTATTACAAAATACGATGTTTATATTGCAGTTTTATGCAAATAAAGTATTTGTTTTGCGATTACTTACAATTTTTCACTCTTCCGAGAGTCGCGTTGTCTTTGTCTCTTTGGCGCAAGGACGGTATGGGATTGGGTGCGTTTTCATAGCGGTAATCTTTGCCCACTTTGTCTATGTGTGCGTCTATCACGCTGTGGCTCGGCACCATCTTGACGTTGTTGTTGACAAGTTTTTGATACTTGAAAAAGTCTGCGTCGTCGGGCATCTCGCACACGTTTTTATACCCCTCTCTGCACGCCGTATTTTGCACGGTATTTTCGATGACGTTTCGCACGTAATCCTTTGTGGATTTGAATGCGAGCAGTTCGGGGAACTCACCGCAAGGTATAACTTCCTGCCATTCTTTTTTGCCGTACTTTTTGAGACACTCGGCAGCGATATGCAAGTGCGCTATCTCTTGCAAAAGGCATCTTTCCCATACCTTTTTGATGTTCTTGTCCGTCTCGTCTTTGTAGCAAGAATAATAGACGTAGCACTCGGTGTATTCGTGATTGAGCCAACCTTCCAGCCAACCTTCTTTCACGTCGAGAAGAGAGCCGTATTGCGAAACGTGTTGCTCCTCAACCATACCGATTTCCTGATACAAACGCCTGCCGAGGTCGCTCGTATAAAAGCCGCTTTGATTCATATAATAGTTCATCGTCTGCTGCTCCGCCGCCGTGATTATGGCAACGTTCAGTTTGGTTATAGGGCTTGCTTTTTTTGCGTTTATAGGCTTTTTCACCTCGTCGTATGGGTGTCTATGGTGCGTAATCGTCGGGCGAGCAGGCATAATTTCGGTAAGTTCGCCAACGAGATCCTCCGCATGCACGCCATGCTCCATATCAAGCAAATCAGAATAACGATACAAGTGATCGAAGTCCTCGAGCAGCGCAAAATCGAGCGCGTCCTTTACGTGCTTGTCAGGCTCTCGCATGGCAAGCATTGCGGTAAGTTCCACGGCAAGTTGCTCGTAGCCTATCGTAGTTTCAAGCACCGTTTCGTCCTTTGGTTTTAGGCATGCGCCCATATGTTGCTGCGCCTGTTCGCTGCGCCTAACGAGCGCAAGTTGTCGTCTCAAATCGTTGTCCGAGCAATGACGGAAGAATTGATGCGAAAACCACACCGCCTCGTATTCCGCGCCGTTGGTGAGGATACATCTCAACTTCGTAAACGGATGCACGTCGTGCTTTGAGTAGCTTTGCGGATACATGTTTTTCCAGTCGATAAACAACTTTTCGACGTTTTCGGGTTTTTGTTCAAACGGATTGAATGACATAAATTATCTCCTTTTTGTACTATTTTTCAATTATTCCCACCCTTTCCGCCTTCTAAACGACATCAATTGCGGCTTATTTATAAAAAATATCTTACATTTGTGCAAAAAGTTTTTGTACACGTATTGCCAAGGCGCACAAATTATGTTAATATTTCCTTATAATACTAAGGGAGAAAGAAATATGAGCAATTTACCCGATTACATAAGCGAGACACGTATGCCCGCCCCGACGCCCAAGTCTATCGTCGAGGACGGAAAAGTGCATTTCGGCACGTTCGACGCTCCGTTTGAAAACCTCAATCTTCTCGATTGCGTAAAGCCTTGCGGAAAGAATATGCCTGACTTTTTGAAACCCGGCCGCCTTGTCGAATGGGAGGCGTTTGAAGTGCATCTCGACGAAGGCGCACTTATCAGCGCAGTCTATAACACAGGTCCGATGGGATTCTCCATCTTCGTGTGGTACGACAAGAAAGAAGATAAGATTTACAGCTGGCGCAACCTCGTTCCCAAGAAAAAAGCGCACGTCGCAACTCAACTCGTTAGCGATTATTGCTATTGCAAGACCAAAAACAGCGAATATAAGATTGAAAACGACTTCCTCAACGGCAAAGCCCACGCAAAAGGATTTACGAAAGGCAGAAACGGTCAATTTACAATCGATATAAACTTTGAGCGCATTTCTCCGCTTGCAAACGGCGTTATGCCCCTCGGCAAAGACAAAGAAGGCAACTTTATCAACGCTTTGTACAGCGAAAAGGACTTCTTCAAAGCAACGGGTACAATCACCGTCAACGGCAAAGTTTATACCACCAACGAACGCTCGGTCGGTATCATCGACGACCACAAAGGCTATTATCCCTTCAATGCGCACTACGATTGGCTCACCACGATGGGACAAATCGACGACAACGGCACGAAGAGATATTTCGCCTTCAACCTCACTCGCAACCAATCCGTCGATCAACACCAATACAACGAGAACGTTATTTGGGTTGACGACAAGTCTTACCCCCTGCCGCCAGTCGTGTTTACGCACGAAAACGGCAAGAAAAAAGCGGACGTTTGGTACGTCAAGGACGAAAAAGGCGAAGGTATCATTGATATCAAGTTCGAGATCAGCAAAGTGTTCTATATGCCCATTCCGCTCATGTGCTATTATGCACTTCCCTACGGCAAAATCAGCGGCTACGTCACCGACACCGACGGCAAAAAATACGTCGTTGACGGCATGATCGGCATCGGCGAAGATAAAACTACCCATATGTGAAAACCAAGCACGATTTTTCAAACGGCACATCAGTTAGATGCGCCGTTTTTTTATCGTCTTGATTTTCACATCACTAACCGCACAACCGATACACGCTATCAAAATAAGATGGATAAAAACTCCTGCCACAGTTTCGCTATATCGCTTGCTTGGTGGTGGCGCACTTCGTGCTTGTAAGGAAGATTGAATGTGGATGCTCACAATAACTCTTCGTGGAGTTATATTCTACGGCTCCGCCTGCCTACGAGTGACGTTAAGCACACTTTGTGCGCTGGTGGAGTATTCCATATGCACCTCCCTCGCTACGCTTGCAATGACAAGCGGAATATTTCTATCCCATAAAAAACAGCGCAAAAAATGCGCTGTTTTTTAGTTTTATTTGCATTTAGAGCATATGCTCTGTCCGAATTTGAATTTTGCAATTATTCGTGCTTGCAAATATACTCTATTTTCCGTACTTTTCCAAAACTCTTTGATATTCTTCGGTTTTTGTTCCAAACTCATCCTCAAAACCAATAAGACAATCGGCGGTTACGTCAAAAATGCAACAAAGTTTTTTAATGCTTTCAATATCCGGTTGCGTGCGACCTTGTTCCCATGACGCATAACAGTTAGGGGACACGCTCAAAATGGTATAAACGTCTTTTTGCGTCATATCGCGCGAAAGCCGTATTTGTTTAAGATTTTCACCGAATTTCATAAAGTTATGATATACAATTATACCCAAACTGGGTTGACAATACCCAAAACGGGTAGTAGAATAAAAAGGAATAAGCATGCGATCATATTGTTTTATTCAACTTTCCTCCGGATCAAAACTGATCCAAAAAATAAAAATGCATCCACTACGATGCATTTTTGTTTTTATGAAAGTCGCATATTTTTATATCATTCCGATAACGGGATGCCGTTGCCTCGGCGACGATTTTTACCCACAACGCTTTTATGATATTTTGTTCGCTTTTATGATATGCCCTTGGGCAAAAATGACATAATTTTGCCTCAAAATTAACATAATTTTTATCAAAAAAATCACAAAAAACAGCGCAAATTTTGCGCTGTTTTCAATTATATTGTTCTCGTTTTTTAGATGTATTGTTCCAAAAGGTTCATGACGTAGGTGCCGAGGAGATCCCAGCTGACGCCGACCATGCCGTGGTTTTGAGAATCGAGTTCGACGAGGCGGTCGCCGAGGGACTCGATATACTCTGCCGTTGCGGTGTTGCCGCCGATGGAGCTGTAATAAGGAACGGTGCCGTCGCCGTACTTCTCTGCTGCACCGTAGCCGCTCAAAAGTTGATAGTCGTACAAGACGCAACCGTAATCGTCGTAGAGTACGTTGCCGCTGGAGTCCTTTCTCGTCGTTAAGGTCATTCCCGTGATGGTATTTGCCATGCCTGTGCCGAGGAAGTAATAGGAATTGATTTGCTCGGACGCAATCTTGCCGTCGATGAACATATTGTCAAAATAGTTTGCGAGGTTTGCGGCAAAGTCCTTGACTCTATATCCTTCGCTGTCTTTGGCTTGATCTTCTTGCGCCGTAACTCTGTTATAGAGTTTGCCGTCGTAATCTACGCTCTCTTGCTCTGCTTGAGATTTGGGCGTGAGATATTTTGCCCAACGCATTGAGGAATAGAGCGAATAAAGTTCGTCCTTGCTCGTAATCGCTTTGCCGTCAACGGTGATTGCCGGATGCTCTTCGTCGTATTGCGCAGACGATACCAATTGCCAAGACGGAACGAGCGACATAAGACCTTGATTGTTTCTAAAGAAATCGCCGAGTTGACCTTCAAGCGCATTGCGGACGATCCTTTTGATCATATCGATATTGTCACCCAAATCCATTCCTGCAAGGAATTTATCCACGTACGTATCGGGGCAAGCAAGCGCGGCAAGAGCGTCGAAAGAGCCGAGCGTTGCAGGGGCAAAGCCCATATAGAGTTTGACCTTATCACGATTTTGTTGTCCTCTTGCAAGGTAGTTGTTGACTACGGGTGCGCCCATGCTGTGCGACATTAAGACGACCTCTTTATATCCTTTGCGATTGATGTAATTTTCAAGTTCTTCCGCACTCTTTGCAGGAGAGATACGCCAGTCCTGATTATATACGAATACGTCGTAATCGTCTCCGTACTTTGCGGAGATGTTATCGACGAAGTTGCGGTATATTCCGAACACGCCGTAGTCTATGTCCATATACTTTTTCAAGTCGTTGGCAGGAACGACGTTGGGATTGTAACCGTTGCCGTCGTTGTCAAGCGTCAAATCCCAAAGCAAAGTGCCTTGCTCGTAGGTAAGCGCGTCGCTGACCAAATCTAAAATATCGGGCAGTTCGTCGCTGAAGATATCCATCAACTCGTCCATGGGAATCTCGCCTGCCATGACCTTTGCGGCATCGACTTCCGTCTTGAACGGCTCCCACTTTGCCTCGCCCGTTTGCTTGTCGTAAAGACCGCCTGCGAACAATGCGCTGACGTAAATAATCGCCTTGTCTTTGCCCTTGTCCTTATCGCACGCGGCGAGCGCGAAACATGATATTGCAAGCAAACAAACGACAAGCAATAAAATAACGACATTTCTCGTTTTCATAATATCCCTCTATATCTTTTTTAAAAAACAAGGGTTTATCCTCTTGTTTTGAGAAGATAAACCCTTTGTTACGTTGTTTCGTTTATTTCGTCACCAAATACAATCTTAACGTATCGCCCAGTTTTTCAATCTCTTTGGCACAAAGTTTTTGTGCCGATAACGACTTCTTAAGCCCAAGCCAAATTGCCTTTATCATAAGCGAATCTCGAGTGTCGAGCGCGGCGGCAAAGCCTTCGAGCATGACCATAAAGTCTTGCCTTTCGCTCTCGTCTATTTGCGCCTCTTGTACGGCGTTGTATATTGCAACGAGCAAATACTCCGTCTGTTGATGAAGTCCGCTGGATGCAAATTCCACCGTTCTTTCAACCGCTTTCAGCTCTTCTTCTATGCCGTCGATGACAAGGCTGACAAGCGCAAGTTTGAAAGGTTCGATGACCTTTGCGCAGCATTGCTCGAAACTTGCCTGTTTCGTTTCCGTGGGGAAAAACCTGCTTGAAAACGTCACGATATCCATGCTGCCTGCGTCAAATTCAACGAGCATATTGGACACGAGTGCAACGAGCGTTTTGGGATTTTTGGGCAAGCGGAAGATGTCGCTGTCGCCGAGTCTGGCAAACGCTTTTCGCTTTTCCGCATCGTAATCGAAACCTTGATTGCAATAGGACAAGACCGTGCGAAATTCCGGATAATACGCAAGGCATTTGAGGAGCGGTTTGAGTTTTCTGTCAATAAAAATAAGGTTGGAACTTTGCAAATCTTCCACGGCGCAAACGAGCGCGTGTATGCCTTCACCGTTGTATTCCATATTCACCTCATTCGTAATATCGTATTCGATTGCGAGCGCGACTATAATCGCGCTCGCTCGTTTTTACCATTTGTTGTGTACTTTTTCTGCAAAGCCGAGTTCGTTGTCAAGCTCGATAACCGTGCCGTCGTCAAGCACGCATTTGCCGGAGATATATCCGAACACTTGGTGAGGAATCATGCACATAACCTTGAGATCGAACGGCTCGTAACGATCGATGAGCGGATGGAAGGTGCAATCGAGACGTCCGTCGTCGGAGACGAACTTCCAATCTTCCATATATCTCGGCTCGCCCTCGCTGTCGCCGGGAATGATGAACTCCGTGCGACCGATTTTGTGAGATTTGCCGTTGTAGAAGAACATATCTTCGCCTGCAGCCTCGGTGTTGCCGAATCCGTAGCCGATGTTCCATCCAAACGTGGAGCCGTCTTTGAGACGAGTTTGCAAACTGCCCCAGTACCACGTGTTGTCGTAAGTCCATACGCCGCGTCCCCAGTCAAGCGTTGCAAGGCTGTCGGAGGGATCGAACTTGCATTCCTTATCGCCGAGGAAGAAACTGCCCTCTGCTCTCATGCAATTGATTTTTTGATTGAAATAGAAGTGTTTGTCCTTGTTGAACGGCGTTGCGATGACCATGCTCTCTTCGGGAACGTCGGTGATGGTGATATCCCACTTGACGTCCGTGCCGAACTTGTCCGCATTGGGATAAACGCCCGTAAGGTGACGCTTTGTGCCGTCGTTTTCAAACTTCATTTCGACTTTGCCGATTTTCCAAGCGCAATCGCCGCTTTCGCTTGTTCTAGGCATATTGAACTTGCCCATCGGGAAGAGGCAGATTGCCGAATTGGTGAATTGCGCAGGCGTTACGAAGTCCATAACGGTAAGGCTCAATGCGCCTACAAAGCCCATATCGCTGATTGTGAGGCAAAGCGCAAATTCCTTGTTGGAAATGTAGTAATAATCCCACTCTTTGAGGCGAGTTTTGGGCGCTTTGACGTTTTCGCGATTATAATTATAGAGCATTTTTTTGGCATATCCCGGTTCGAGAATATTGCCTTCTGCGTTCAACAAATCGGTTGGCTTGGTGATTTCGTGTTGCATAATAGTCTCCTATTAAGTTTAATATAAAATAATAATATCATATTTCGCGCGCGTTTTCAATAGCTAATATCCGCTATTTGTGTGCTATTTGCATTCGCTTGGTGCGTTTTGGCGCAAATATAATTACATATTTTGAAGTCCGCCGTCATCGTCGTCGGATAGCGACCTCGTATAGACGTAGCCCGAATACTTGTCCGCAACGCCGACGTAGGGCGCGTATCTTTTTAGCACCGCGCTTGCGACCAATGAGCCTATCACACACCAACTTACGTCTGTTGGCAAGAACACCGCGCAGCCTGCGAGCCACGCCTTTGACATGGACATTGCCGTGCCGACGTAGAAATTGAGCATGAGATACATATAGAATACGCCCACCGCATACACGATTGCGAGCGCGCTGAATGCGCCCAAAAGCATGCGCCATACGCTTATGGGGGAGTTGTTCTTAAAGCCTCTTGCGATATAGCCGCTAATCGGCGCACCTATCAAAAAGCCGAGGATATAGCCAAAAGTGGGTTGCAATACGTAGAAAATGCCGCCGCCTGCCGAGAATACGGGGATGCCGACAAGCCCCATTGCGATGTATATTGCAACGCATATGAGGGAGTCCGTGCCGCCGAGCATGAGGGACGCGAACATGCAAAACGCAAACTGCATGGACACGGGAACTATGCCTATTGGGAATTTGACGAAAGCACCCACGATTATGAGCGCAAGAAAAATTGCTATTCTTACGAGGCGCAAAGTCCTCGATACTGCTTTTGACGACGCTTTATTCAAAGTTTTATCCTTACCTCGCCGACTTCGAGCGTTTCTTCCACTGTGTCGGCATACTCTACGACAAGTCTGCACTTGTCGTCTATATCCTTGACGATTGCCGCTTGTTCCTCGTCCGTTTTGCTCACCATAACGCTGCGACCGACGAGCATAGACATATCTTTATATTGCTTTGCAATATAATTTCTGTCAAAATGCAAGTGCATATCTTCAAAGTTATCGCAAATTGCCGCAACTATTCTGTTGGCGCAATCGTCAACTCCCTCACCGATAAAGCCTGCGATATCCTTGATTTGTTCATCGACGCCGCCCTCTTTTTCATAGAGATTGACGCCTATTCCGCACACTATTCTGTCTATCGCTCCGCCTTGCGACGATACACCCTCACAGAGAATGCCCACGCACTTTTTCATGTCTATATAGATATCGTTCACCCACTTGATTTGCGCATTTTTGCAGCAAACTTCACGGATTGCTTTTGCCGTAGCCACGGCGCACATGGGGGTGACAAAACTTATCTCGTCCTCGCAAGTCGGCTGTATGGCGAAACTGAAATACACGCCTGCGTCCTTTGGAGAGAAGAATTTGCGTGTGAAACGACCTCTTCCGCTCGTCTGCTCGCGCGCGACGACCAAAATATCTTTTTCGCCGCTCTTGGCGCGCTCTTTTACGATGACGTTGGTTGATGAAACGACGTCAAAGACCTGCACGGAAAAGTCAGCGCTCATATATCTTTTTATTCCGTCAACCGAAACGATTTGCCTCATTTTGCACCACTCAAACAGCGGTTTTGCCGCCTCGTTATTTTGCTATTTTTGCGCACTTCCACCCTTCCGAAAAAACGGGCTTATAATGCGCTCAGATATGCCGCTTTTTCTGCGGCAGCTATATTCTCTCTCGGCATCAGTATATACTATATACTGCCTTTTCACAACCGATATGCTCAAAATTGCGATTTTTGTTTCTTTTTGCGTTTTGCACACATACTATGTGTATGAAAAAATCAGTCAGATACCTCGCTTTTGCGTGCCTTACTCTCGCATTGGCGGCAATTGCTATTTTTATGGAAGGAACTATGCACCGAAACGACGTCGCTATGGCAAAATCCGAGGAATGTAAACTTATCGCGCGCTTTTCCACATACTACGGGGGCAGCAAGCCAAACCGCAAGGACAACGTTGCGCTTGCCTGTCGTAAAATCGACGGGACGGTGCTATACCCCGAAGATGAGTTCTCCTTCAACGATATCGTGGGGGCGCGCACGGTGGAAAACGGGTTTAAGAGCGCATACATCATTAAGGACGGCGAATTTGTGGAAGGAATCGGAGGCGGCGTGTGTCAAGTGTCAAGCACCGTGTATAACTGCGCGCTGCTTGCAAACCTCACTATAACTTGCGTGAGAGCGCATTCTCTGCCCGTAAGTTACGTTGCGCCGTCGTTTGACGCTATGGTTTCCACGGCGAGCGATTTGAGGTTCGTAAATACCCTGTCATCGCCCGTAACCATAAAAATGAGCGCGGACGGGAAGTATCTCAAGGCGGAAATGTACGGCATCGAGGCTTGCACCATACGCCGCCGCTCGCAGACGATAGAAACATTGCCGTTTGAAATCGAATACCGTGACGACGTAACTCTCAAACTCGGAGAAGAAGTCATCGATACGTACGGGAAAGCCGGGCTACGCTCGCAGGGGTTTTTGGAATACTACCAAAACGGAAAGCTCGTAAAAACCGTGCTTATCCGCAAAGATACGTATTTTCCGCAAAAACGAATCGTTTTGCGAGGGACGGCAGATTCGGCATTGACACGAGAGGGTTGATAGCGGTATAATTTAACAAACGAAAACATAGAGGTATGCTATGGACTATCAATCAAGTTATATGCAATGGCTCACGTCGGACGAAGTGTCTGCCGAGGACAAGGCAAGGCTCGCATCTTTGACGGAAGAAGAAAAGAAAGAGATGTTTTATTGTCCGCTCCAATTCGGCACGGCAGGTATGAGAGGCGTGCTGGACGTGGGTACGAACAGAATGAACACGTTTACCGTGCGCCGCGCGACAAAAGGGCTTGCCGAATACATAAAAACGCTCGGCGGCGAGGCGATGCAAAGAGGCGTGGTTATCTCTTACGACACACGCAAATATTCAAGCGAATTTTCTATCGAGGTGGCAAAGGTGCTTGCAAAGAACGGCATAAACGCCTTCCTCTTCGACACCGTGCATCCAGTGCCGATGTGTTCGTTTGCGATACGGCATTTAAATGCGATTGCAGGCGTTATGATCACCGCATCGCACAACCCAAAGATCTATAACGGATACAAAGTTTATGGCGAGGACGGCGCGCAGATGTCGCCCGAGTCGACAGATAAAGTGGTGGAATTTATAGATAAAACCCCATATTTCGGCATTGAGGAAGAAAACGTGGTGTTGACGGCGGATAGCATTAGAGGGCTTGACAACAAGGAAGTTGCGCCGCATATCACCGTCATCGGCAAGAGCGTGGACGACGCATATTTCGATACGATAAGCAAGCTTTCGCTCTCCCCCGAGGCTGTGAGCAAGTACGGGAAAGACGTCAAAATCGTATATACCCCCATACACGGCAGCGGTTACGTGCCTGTGACAACTATCCTTTCGAGAATGGGTATCACCGTCAACGTCGTAAAGGAACAGGCGTTGCCGGATACGGAGTTTTCAACCGTGCGAGTGCCTAATCCCGAAGAGGCGGATACGTTGCGCCTCGGCGTGGAACTTGCGGACAAAATCGGCAGCGATATCGTAATAGGAACGGATCCCGACGCGGACAGAATGGGCATTGCCGTGCGCAACGACGAAGGCAAATTCGTGCTGCTTAACGGCAATCAAATAGGCGTGCTGCTTGCAAACTACATATTCCTGCGCAAGAGCGAGGACGGCAATATGCCCAAAAACGGCGCGCTTGTAAAGACTATCGTTACCACCGAACTTGCGCGCGCGCTTGCGACGAGTTACGGCGTTACGACCTTCGACGTGCTTACGGGATTTAAGTTTATCGGCGAGAAAATCAAGGAATGGGAACAAAGCGGCGAATATACCTATTTGTTCGGATTCGAGGAGAGCTACGGCTCGCTAGTCGGTACGCACGCAAGAGATAAGGACGCGGTTGTGGCAAGCATGATGTTTGCAGAAATGGTGTGCTATTTCGAATCTAAAGGCACGAGTGTATATGACGTGCTGCAGGGAATTTATAAGAAGTTCGGCTACTATGTGGAAAAGGCGAAATCCATTACGTTTGGTGGCTTGGACGGTATGCAAAAAATGGCGGATATTATGAACGAAATCCGCTCCACTTCTTTCACCGAAATCGCCGGCACGAAAGTGCTTGCGCAAAGCGACTTCGTAACGCGCAAAAAGACGTACGCCTGCGGTAAGACGGAAGATATCGACCTGCCAAAGACCAACGCTTTCAAAATCCACCTTGAAAACGGCGACTGGATTTGCGTACGTCCGAGCGGCACGGAGCCAAAACTCAAATTTTACGTCGCAACGAGCAAACCGTCTCAAGCCGAGGCAACCGCTCTTGCGGAACAATACCTTGCATATATGGCAAATTTAGCAAACTGAAATAAAAGCAAATCAAATTAAAAGTGAGCCTAATCGGCTCACTTTTAATTTATATCTACAATATATCGTTATATTTTTTCCAATACGGCTTTTGCCATATTCTTAACTTCTGTCCCGGATAAACCTATTTGGTTCGTTGCCAACTTATTTATACTCATATCCAATACTTTTTCAATCCAATATGCGTGATATTCGGCAGATGTGTTATAAGTGCTAATTCTACCTCTATAAGTGCTTATTCTTTTCCACGCAGAATGATTGCTATCTACATTTTGATAATATGCGTAGGAAACAAACCACGCCGCTCCCATCTTGGACAAAATCTCCCCTCCGTCAAAACTATATGCATGACTATTTTTGCTCATATTTCCCACTCCATTCAATGCTGTCTCTAATTAGCTTATGCGTGCGACTTTTCTCATCGTTGTCAACACTGATGCGCTCACATATTCCGAGAAATTTACATTTATATACGCTACCGTCATTATCTGGATCTCTTTGGAATACAAGACGGTACTTGGGATATCGAGTTGTGTCGTTTTTGAATTTATCAGTCGTATCCTTTACACAAGTTTCGGTTATCGTTCCGTCTTTCGTGATTGTATTTTGCCATGCCCAATGGGCGTATCCGTGTGTTTCTTCGTTGATAAATACAAACCACGCCATATGGTCTTTTAGCCCCATATTTTTAAGCAATACACTTGCCTTAAACCAACCTTTGTATTGCGTGCCTAATGCGTGATTTATCATATCGACATAATTTACGCCTTCAAAGATATCACTTTTTTGAAAAGAAAATGTTTTGCTTACTTGCGTTGTCATAATTACTCCTCCTATTAATCAATTGGTTTTATCAATATATTGATATTTTATATAATTATCTTTATCCGATATTACTGCCGTATAAATATCTTTTATTATATCATACACATTGGCATCACTTCTAATATAAATGGTTTCAACAACTTTTATAGGGGAAAATGATACAATAATGTATCTAATCGCATTTGTATCATCCAAATTAAGTTCTTTCGAATCAATTATAAGGGTTTCTATTTCAGGGGTATATTGAAATAACCCCTCCAATATGGTTTTAACTGTTTCAGGTATTCGCATTGTTTTTGTACCTTTTATTTCTTCGATGTTCTCTGGCATAATACTCACAATTTCTTCGCCAAACCATTTTTTCGGGAATGACACCTCACCGTTTTCATCCGGTATCCACCCAATAACCGCCCCCTTCTCGTAGGAACTCATGAAAAACGAACCTTTTGCATCTCTGTCAAACAAGGCATATACTGTTATATCTTTGCCCTTCCCAACTTGCGAAGTATTACCTACACATTTCCCATTTTTGTCATTTAAATACCAACCACAAAATACTCCTTCGCCCTTCGGAGTTGGAAACGCAACGGCATTTTCATCATTCAATTGAAACGTTGTATTATAATCACTAATATCCCAGATTGTAGAATTATAGTCATCTGTTATATACGTAATATTGTATGTCATATATTCCCACATCGCCTCAACTGTTATATCTTTAGTTATAGGCTTGCTGAAATCATAATCCCACCCTACAAAAACAGCCCCTTCTTTCTCGACTGCAAAAGGCTCTATAGAAAACGCATCTTCCTCAACGATTTGGTCATCGATTTTAGCACTACTCATCGTATCAAATTTCACCGTATATAACGGCTTACGTCTGATAACAGCCATATAGAGTTTCCGAGAATTTCCGTTTTTAACCAACACATAAAACGTATTATCTCCGATTTCAACATTTACAGTCCTACTTTCTATAATTTGAGATGCTCTAATATCAGTTGATACAATAAAATCGGCATCATCTGCAACTATAACGGCATCGTTGAATGAAAAAACTTCGGTATCATTGGATACTTTCACATATAATTTGTCGTTGTCTATGCTAAAACTATCGGAAAAAATTTGCGTGCCGCTGGGCTTTTGCACGCCTGTTTGTCCGTCATCTGGCGATTTATCGCATGAAACCAGCAATATAACCGAAATCAAAAGTACAAAAATAAATGGTATTATAAGTTTTTTCTTCATGTTTCTTCCCCTTTTTGTCAAACGCATTAAATAAATGCTAATAAAAGTATATTCATATATTCTCAATAAGTCAAGTCACATTTTGTTAGGCTGTGCCTAATTTTGCAGTTTTTGATTAAGTAATGCCTAATAATAAGAATATCATTACACAAAATAGTTGGTGAAAAATGATAGACTTGGAAGAGAACATAAGCAAACGCCTGAAAGAAGAAATCGAATTGTCGGGAAAATCGAAAAGCGAGATTGCAAAAGCAATCGGAGTGTCGAAACCGACCGTTTCACAATACCTTTCGGGACGGATTATGCCGTCGCTGACAACGTTTGCAAAACTGTGTGATTTTCTGGATTGCTCCGCAGACGAAATTTTGAAAATAAAGTAAAAGCGCGCCGATATGGTGCGCTTTTTTTATTTTGTGAAAGGCTTGCGCCTTTTGTGATATTGCGCCAATGGCGCAGTGATATTTGTGCTACGCACAAGTGATATTTTTAGCCTTTGGCTAAAAGTGATATTCGCACTTCGTGCGAGTTGTGGTATTTTTGTAATGCGGCTATCGCCTAGATTGCCACGTCACTACGTTCCTCGCAATGACAAGAGCAAAAGTCGTCACTGTGGCAAAGACAACTCCCCAGTTCATTGTCTAACGCCACGCTAGCCTTATTGCTCTGCTACCGCACAACCGATACACGCTATCAGAATAAGAGGGATAAAAACTTCTGCCTCAGTTTCGCTATATCGCTTGCTTGGTGTGTGCGGCTGTCGCCTAGATTGCCACGCTTACGCTCGCAATGACAGTTGGTGGGGACACCCCACACCCGATTGAAATTTTTATTGCTTATAACTATACGGATTCCATTGGTATTTGTCCAAATCGACGTAGCCGTCTTTGTCAACCTCGATGCCGTCGGCACGAAGGAGATTGGCTTGCACTTCCGGACCGCCGAAGGCGAACGCAGGGGCGCATCTGCCAAAACGGTTGACAACTCGAAAACACGGCACATGCTCGGGATCGGGATTGAAATGGAGTGCATACCCTACTGCGCGCGAGGCGCGCGGAGAGCCGCACAACACGGCGATTTGTCCGTAGGTTGCAACTTTTCCGCTTGGGATTTTCTTTACTTGTTCATATACGACGTCGTAGAAACTCATAGGGCTATTTTGTGCAAATTGGCACTTTATAATGCGTTTATCAACGCATAAAGTGCTTTTTAGCACTTTATGTGAGTGATATTGCGCCGTAGGCGCAGTGATATTTGTGCTACGCACAAGTGATATTTTTTGCTACGCAAAAAGTGATATTGTTGCGTTGCAACAGTGATATTTGCGCATAGCGCAAGTTGTGGAATATTCCGCTTTTCGCTACGCTGGATTCCCACGGTCGCTTTGCGCCCTCTGAATGACATATGGAAGAATGGAAATCTTATACGATCATTCCATATGTTTTACTCTATTATTCCGCGCTCGCGGAGGAAGGTTTCGAGGACTTCGGCGGCGTCACCGCACATTTTGGCGCACGGTCTCGTTTTGTAATACTCGGGAGTGCGGTCATCGGGGACGGGCGAAGTGGTTGCGCGTGCGCCCAAAATCTCACGGCATACGATTGAGCCGTTGATTTGTTTAAAACGCTGTGCAAGTTCTTGGATGCGTGCGTAGTGGGCGGCTTTTTGCTGCTTTGCATCGGGCTTGTCGGGATAATCGTACCCTTCCAACAGCCCTTCGACGATAAACATGCCGCTGACTGCGCCGCATACTTCTCGAAGTCTGCCCATACCGCCGCCAAACGAGGAACTAAGACGTAACGCTTGTTCTCCGCCAAAGCCCGTGACGTCCGAAAAAGCAAGCACTACGGCTTGTGCGCAACTGTAACCTTGGACAAAGTTATTCTCTGCTATTTCGCGCCTTGTCATATTACTTTTCGATTGCTTGGAGAGCATCGGCAAGATACTTGCTTGCGTCGAGTTGCTCGACTTTGCCTTGATCTACTGCAGATGCGATGTTGCGATCGATGGGAAGTTTGCCAAGCACTTTGAGGTTGAAATCGTTTGCGATTTTGTCAACGTTGCTTGTGCCGAATACGTCGATTTTCTTGCCGCAATCGGGGCATTCGATATAGCTCATATTCTCGACTACGCCGTAGATGGGGATATTCATTTTGTTTGCCATTTTGACGGCTTTTTCGACGATCATGGACACGAGGTCTTGCGGAGAGGTGACGATGATGATGCCGTCGAGTTTGATGGATTGGAATACGGTGAGAGGTACGTCGCCCGTTCCCGGAGGGCAGTCAACGAAGAGGAAATCGAGATCGCCCCATACGACGTCCGTCCAGAATTGTTTGACCATGCCTGCGATGACGGGGCCGCGCCAAATGACGGGATCGGTTTCGTCATCCAAAAGGAGATTGGAAGATACCACTCTCACACCAAAGTCGCTTTGACGTGGGTAAATTCCGTTGGCGTCGCCTTCCACACTTCCGTAAATGCCGAAAGCGCGTGGAATGGACGGACCCGTGATGTCGGCATCCAAAATGCCTACCGCTTTGCCCTCTTTGGCTTTGCCTACTGCAAGCAGGGACGTGACGAGGGATTTGCCCACTCCGCCCTTGCCGCTTACGACGGCTATAACTTTTTTGATATCCGAAAGTTTGTTTTGCTCTGCAATCAAACTTCTCGACGAGCAGTCCTTGGAACAAGAACCGCAATCGTGCGTGCAATCGCTCATATATTACTCCTTGCGACTTACGCCGCCAAACTTTTATTTCTGCGATTATAATACCACTTTGTTGCGATTATTAAAAGTCTTTTTGTAAAAATCCGCCTTTTTGACGTTTGCAGCGAGATTGTGCGGCAATTCCGTATAAAAACGCACGCATTTTGCAATAATCCGTATATCACAAAAAGGAGATATCATATATGAAACTCATCGACAGCAAAACGTTTTCAAACCTCGCTCGCGCTTACGCAGGCGAAACACAGGCAATGACGAGATACAAATTCCTCGAATACGGCGCACGCAACGAGGGCTATAACGCACTTGCCGAGGTTATCGACAAGGTGGTATATAACGAATTTAACCACGCGCGCGTGCTTTACACCTTCATCCAACAAGCAAGCAACAAAACCATTGAAAATATCGAAATTTGCGCAGGCTATCCGTTCAAGGAAAAGTGGGATTTGGAGCAAAATCTCAAGCTCGCCGCAGAGGACGAGGAAAGCGAGGTCAAAACCTACCGAGTCTTTGAAAAAACCGCTCGCGAAGAGGGCTTTGAGGAGATTGCAAATGCGTTCAAGATGCTATCGGACGTGGAGCATTGCCACAAACTTATGTTTGAGGATTTGTACAATCAACTCAAAAACGATACGATGTACAAGAAGGAAAAGCCTGTGAAATGGAAATGCTCGGGTTGCGGCTACGAGGCAGAAAGCAAAGAGGCGTGGGATATGTGTCCGCTTTGCAAAGCGAAACAAGGGTTTACGATGTTGAAACTCAACGACTGAGAAAAAAGACACGCAAGAGCGTGTCTTTTTTGGTGATATTTGAGAATTAATAATTATTAATTAATAATTGCGGAAGGCGGAGCCTTATCCAAACAACTGTAAAATACTCCGATTGTCATTCCGCCAATGTCGAGCGTGGAAACTTGCTTGCAAGGGTTTCCGAACGATGATATTTTTGAGGTGATTGCATTTGCAGTTATGCAAATAAAAGCCGTGTGCTTGCGCTATTAGCGCACAATCACTGTGGAAACAATGCGATAGCGTGGGAATCCAGCATAGCAAAATGCGCCTACGGCTAGATTGCCACGTCACTACGTTCCTCGCAATGACAATGGTGTATTTAGATTTTATTGCATCGCTTGCTTGTCACGATTGGTGAACATCGGCACCGGTTTGCGATGATATCTTTTTACTAAAACTTAACCGTAACTTCCCGTCGTTTTCAAATCAAGATAATTGCTGAAATCATTGGCAAGAATTAGTCTTGAATTGTTTATATCTTTTATCAAGATTTTTACTCCGTCTTTTTCGAACATCACCATATTGCCTTTTATTGTCATAACTGCATCTTCCGATTCTATTTCGCCTGTGATATACGGTGTTACGTCTTCTGCAAGCATTTTATCCTTATCTTTATACGATGAAGCATTCCCACTCTTACGAATAGTCTCTCCGTCTTCTGCCTTCAAAATATCGAAATTATAAAACCTGTCTCCTACAAAAGCCCCGACAAATTCTCTACCCTTATCTCCGTTTGAATCTTCTATATAAGCAAGCGCACAGAATCCTATTTTTTTAGACACAATATATGTGCCCATAGAATGATCTCCGCCTGTAGTTGTTCCTTCCAAAACAGCGGTATAACTGTTTGCGGATTTTATCAGTTGGATAATCTGTTCTTTGGTCATTCCCTCAAGGCTATCGCCCTTTGAAGACAAATCAAAAGAAGGCGCAACAATTTCGTATTCCATAATGTCCACTATATCGACGTCAAGCGGAAAGCGATAGTTTTTGTAGTCTCTGAATTTTTCAGGCAATCTTGACATTGCTTTTTCAATACCGCTGATTTTAACTTCGGTATATGTATTTGAGTCCTCGCTGACGTTTTTTCTGTAAGTTATAACGTCGTCTTGTATCTTGTATCCGTATTTCTGCATATCTGCCAATACTTCATCCAATTTATCGGCAAGACCGTTTGGTTCGGGAAGATCTTTTCGAGATATCGTTGCTTTGCTTTCATATCCATAAATCAAATACTCATAATCGTCTTCATAGATATACGTTTCTCGCAAATCGGTTTTTTCAGAGTTGTTTTGATAATAGTCGTAACCAACACTAAAGCCTCCCAATTCAGATAAAACGCTCTTTATTTGGTCTGCCGTCATATTTTTTCTAAGCATTGTCGTAATGGGCAGACTCTTATAATCCTTATATTGTTCGGGTATTAATAGTTGCGTATTGTCAAAATCCTTAAACGTTATCGTACTGAACGAACTACGTACTATGATCTCTAACTTGCCATCGATATATCTTGCTTTAACCGTCGGATTATCGCCAAAATATACTTTTTTAAATTCGGGATATATCTTTTTTAGTGCATCGATATTTATAACATCATGGTCGAAGTCATCTGCGGTATAAGAAACAGACGACGCACCATAATACTTTTTTTCGTTAAATAAATAACGTATGCCGTCTTCGTAAATTGCGGTGGAATATGTACCGCTGGCATCATTATCTATTATTGTATAACCGTTTGCCGTGTACTTACTTGTTGATGCAGAACTATAATTTTGATTTTTAAAATCATTTCTTATCGTAATGCTTGACGCGCTATTAATGGCTTTCTCTAGATCCGCAAGAGTATATTCGTTAAGTTTTAAAAATCTATAATCAAGATATCGTTCGGGTACAATTAGCTTTGTATTGTTGATATTCTTAATTACAATTGTATTTGGATAGTTTGTACCAGAACTGTCTTTAAGTTCAAAAATCATTTGATTGTCTGATATCTTGTATGAATATAAATCTTGTTTAATAATCGTGTCGTTTATTGACCAATCTGCAGACTTATAATCGTCTTTCGTCGCTACGTCGGAAACACTTATCAATTCGTAAGAGTCACCGATATATTCGCTCTCTTTTGACCAACTAAACTCATGTCCGTTTGCGCCATATATAAGTTGCGTTACTATATACTCATAAGAATCCGTTTCTCCTGCATCTCTTTTCCAGTATATCGTTGCGCCTGTTTTTGTCGCATATACTGTGTTGGTCATGGTATATCCGTGTTCACCGGTGTACGTGCGCGTTGAGACCATTGTGAAACTATCACAATCCTCAAGAGTTTGCATCGCCTCTTCCCTTGTCATATCTTCTTTAAGCACAAGATCGGTGGTTTGGTTTTCTGACGGCGTTTTGTCGCAGGCGGCAAACAACGCCATTAGTATAAGTATTGAAAACATTAAAACGATAAAAAGAGTTCGCTTTTTCATAATAAAATCCTCCTTTGACCTCATATGTATTTTTAATTTTATAGGAATATATCCTATATGTCAACGCTAAATATGGATTTTTTACTATATTTTTGGCAATAGCATATTAGGAAGTCAAAATATGAACATTAGAGAGACAGTTGGCAATAATCTAAAAAATGCGCGAAAAGCGGCAGGTTTGACACAAAAACAAATAGCGAACGAAATGGGAAAATATCAGCCCGATTACAGCGAATACGAGACTGGGAAAATCGAACTGGATTATGAGAAAATCGTATTTCTGTGCAACCGCCTCGACATAACGCCGAACGACTTATTTGAAATACATTGAAAAAGACACGCTGTGCGTGTCTTTTTTAATATAGTTAATATTTGTTTTAATCGGCATCTAATGCATCCAATCTGATTTGTTTCTTCTCTTCTTTGGTGAGTTTGCGGCCTTTTGCGGTCATTGCGCTGTCGCCGTGTTTGACGAAAAGCATAAGCACGATTGCGATGACGATGCAGATTGCGCTGTAGAGGAACAAATACTTGTTGCCGCCTGCGTCCATGATTGCGCCGCCGATTGCCGGGGTGATTGCTTGGGCGGACATGGTTGCCATATAGTAGTAACCTGTGTATTGTCCGACCGTTTCCGCGGTGGAAAGTTCGGTGACCATCGGGAAGGTGTTGACGTTGGCGATGATGAGACCAAAGCCTGCGATGAGGTAGAACAAAGCAAACAAGACTGCCGGGATTGCTGCGTTGGAGTTGGGGCCGACTGCCACAAAGATGAGGATGAAGGATACGACTGCCATTGCAAAGCCGATCATGATTGACTTTCTTCTGCCGATCTTTGCTGCCATATAGCCGACGGGGATAAATGCGATTGCGCTTATGCCCATAGATACGCCGGAGATAATGGACGCGATACCTGCCGAGAGGTTGAGTGCTTTTGTGGTGTAGATGGACAAGTTGGAAGATACCGCATTGTAGCCCATAAACCACATAAAGATGGATGCGAGGATGAGAGCAAAGGATTTGAGTCTGCCTCTTTCGAGTTCGCTCTTTGCGCCCCACCACTCTTTTGGAGTTTGATGTTTTTTCTTGGTGTTTTCAACCACTTGTTGAGCAAATTCAAGCGTTTCTGGTGCGATTTGCTCTTTGTTTTCAGCATTTACGTCTGCATCGAGCAATTGTTGCGCATCGCCGGAAGGTTTGCTATCGAGATTATATTCCGCATCGCCTTCGCTGATAAGTTCTTCCGCGAACTTCTCTGCCTCGGGATTTTCGCCTTCTGCGAAGTCGTCGATTTCATACTCTTTGCATATTTCTTGGCATTTTGCGACCATCTTACGCTCGTTGACGAGTGCGAGGAATCCTGCAAGGAGCAAGAGCATACCGCCTGCAACTGCGCCAAATATGATGACATAGTTGGAAAGGCGTTGTCCGAATAGTACGGCCGTGTAAATCAAGAATGCGATTGCACCGCCGATACCGCCGCAAAGATTGATAATTGCGTTGGCTTGTGAACGGAGCGGCTTGGGCGTGACGTCCGGCATGAGTGCGACTGCAGGTGAACGGAAGGTTGCCATTGCGATAAGCACGAGGAGCAAGATAACCATATAAACGACAAGGCTCTTTACGCCATAGAAACCATGGTAGTTTTCGCTGCCTGCGCCGCCGTCAATACTTGCTTGTCTGATAAGGAAGGACTTGTAAGCGTTCATACCGGATGCAACATAGGTTTTGTAATCCTTGTTGCTTTGTTTCATTGTCTCGTATGACACTCCGGTATCGGGGCAAATTTGCGTCATATCTTCAATCTTGACGTCATTGTAGTAGAATGTTTCCTCTCCGAGCATGTTGAGAACTGCTTTTTTGGAAGTCAGTTTTTCATAATAGCGTATAGAGGTAAAGAAGTCGCGCGCTTTGTTTATTTGATTGCCGTTTTCGTCAACGTCGGTTTTCGCATAATCATAACCGTTGAGTTTGAGATACTCGAGGTCGCACAAATCGTTTGCGCTGACGGCTTTGTAAAGTTGATCTACGTTTGAGGAGCCTTTTTCTTTGACTTCTACCGCATAATCAAACCAATCGCCGAGCAAATTGTCCATATACTCCGGATTCGACAAGTTTTGCGTGACTTCAGTTTGAATATATGCGTCGGATTGTTTTTGTTGATTGAGCGTAACAACCGGAACAAAAACCATAAGAGCAACCGCGCATACCGTGCCGATGACGATAAACGGAGTACGTCTGCCCCATTTTTTGACGAGTTTGCCTTTTGCATTGTCGCTGAGTTTGCCGAAAAGCGGCAACATGAACAGCGAAAGCAAGTTGTCAAGTCCCATAATAAGTCCGCGCGCCCAACTAGGCAAACCGTATGCGTTGTCTATGAGGAGCGGTACGACAAAGTCGTATGCCGTCCAGAACAGCATGATGATTGCAAACGCAAAGCCGACCTTGAACGTCTGCGGATAGTTGAGTTTTAGCGGTGGTCTGCCTTTCTCGTCCAACACGGGAGCCGGCGTCTCTTTTTTCTTCATAGTCTTCTCCATATCGAATGTCTATATCTATTGTACGTGCGTGCGCGCGATAATAAATACAAATTTATTATATAAGATTATAAAGCAAATGTAAATACTCAATTTTGGCGCAAATGCGAAAAATATGGTGCTTTTTACAAGCACTCTCGGGTGCGCATTGCCAAAATTTGAGGTTTTTGAGTGGGCAAGGCAGGAGCATTTGATTATTGCGCAATTTTCAGAATATAAGAGCGTATGAATATGCAAAATCTGCACCGTCCGAAGATAAAGCGGAGAAATTGAGCAAATCTATTGTCCTATTTGCCTGCGGTGTGCTAAAATGAAAATATGATAGTTTGCGGATACGAAAAATTTTCAATGGTGGATTTTGACGGGAAAATCGCCTGCACCGTGTTTACGGGCGGGTGCAATTTCCGCTGTCCGTTCTGCCACAACGGCGCGCTGGTCGTGGGCAACGTCAAAGCCGAGCAAATCGACGAAAACGAGGTGTTTGATTACCTTCAAAAGCGCAAAGGACTCGTTGACGCGGTGTGCGTTACGGGCGGAGAGCCGACCTTGCAGCCCGATTTGAAAGATTTTTTGCGCAAGGTGCGAGATATGGGATATCTCACCAAACTTGACACCAACGGTTTGCGCCCCGACGTTCTAAAAGACGTGCTTGACGAAAAGCTCGTGGATTTCGTGGCAATGGACGTCAAAAACAGCCTCAAAAAATACGCGCTCACCGTCGGGCTTGAGAGCGTGGATACGGCAAAAATAAAAGAGAGCGTGGATATGCTCCTAAACGGGAACGTGGATTACGAGTTCCGCACCACTCTTATAAAAGAATTCCACACCGCAGAAGATATCGAGGAAATTGCCGAATTGATAAACGGCGCAAAAAAGTATTTTATGCAAAAATACAAAGACAACGAGGAGTGCATTGCGCACGGATTTTCCCCAATCGAAAAGGACGAAGTGGAAAAATTCAAGACGTTGTTTGACGGAAAAGTGGCAAAAATCGGCTTGCGCGGATATTGATTGCCTATATTTCGCCATTAAATATTGATTTTTGAATATCTTTTTAAGATATACCGTTTTGCATTCTGTTTTTCAAAACCGCAAAAATCAAGTTATGACATAATGAGTTTTTGGATATTTCCTATCAAAACTCGTCGCAATCTTCGTCGCCGCAGTCGTCGCACTCGCAGTCCTCTACGAGTTCGTCACACTCGTTACATTCGTAAAGCCAATCCTCTTCTTCGGAAGAGGTTTTGTTTTTTGCGCTCTTTGATGCGCTTGAATTTTGGGTTGAAAAAAGTGCGTCCAGCAAGTCTAATATACACATAATATCACCTCTATGCCTACATTGTATGACTTTGGATGCACCGTTTTTGTCGCATTGCGCGACTTTTTGGGAATATTACAAGCCTTTTGTGCAAAAAACTTAACGTTTTGCGCTTTTGACTTGGATTTGTGCGATTTAATTGTTTTATTGAATACTCAATACCGTTTCGCCGTTGACGGAAACGCAAATATTCAAGCCGTTTGCGACGACTTCGAGAATGCCTTTGTTGCAAACTCTCTGCATGACGAGATTGTCCGCATTGGGAACGAAATGGGTTTCGCCTTGCAAAAAGCCGGTGTAATTCTCACGGAATTTGCCGAGGGTTCGATAGTGGTTTATGAGGTCGGAATCCTCTCTTCCCCAAGGATAAGTGCCTCTGTTTAGTGGGTCCTCCCAACCTTGAACGCCTGCCTCGTCGCCGTAGAACACGCAAGGCACACCCGGCAAAACGTATTGCAAGGTGCTTGCGAATTTGAGCCTGCGCTTTGCAAGGTCATACTGCTCTTGCGACAAGCGGAAATTTGCTCTGTCCTTTTTGTCGCGAGGCGGTTTTACACCCGATAACGTGGTGATTGCGCGCGCGGTGTCGTGGCTGTCTATCAAATTCATGAGGCAATCGAGAGATTGCTTGGGGTAATGCTCCAAAATCTCGCTGACGTGGGATATGAACGCGTTTTTGTCACCGTCGAGAGTATATGCCAAAATCGCCTCTTTGAAGGGATAGTTCATAACCGCATCGAGTTGTTTGCCCATAAAGTAGGGGCGCCACTCGCCGTATGCGATTTTCGTCGAGGCATCTTCCCACACTTCGCCGACAATGAGCATATCTTTGCCCTCGGATTTTATGCGCGAGCATAGGTCGTAGGTGAAATCTATGGGCAATTCATCCACGACGTCAAGTCTCCAACCCTTTACGCCGAGTTTTGACCACTTGTCGATTACGCCGTTTTCGCCGAGAATCAAATCTCTGTAACCTTGCGCGCTCTTGTTGACGGTAGGCACGACGGTGCTACCCCACCAACATGCGTATTCCGTAGGATAGTGCGTGAAATAATACCAATCGTAATAGGGCGATTGCTTGCTTTGATACGCTCCGAGCGTGTCGTAAGTCCCCTCGCGATTGAAATACTTGCTGTCCGCACCCGTGTGATTGAACACGCCGTCAAGCATAATCTCTATGCCACGACTGCTTGCCTCGTCGAGTAATTTTTTGAATTGCTCTTCCGTGCCGAACAACTCGTCTATTTCGAGATAATCGCCCGTATCGTATCTATGGTTGGAGCAAGACTTGAAAATCGGCGAGAGATAAATACACTTGACACCAAGACTTTGAATATAGTCAAGCTTGGATATAATGCCCTCGACGTTGCCGCCGAAAAAGTCGTCCGCGCGATAATCTTTGCCGTCCTCAGCAATGTCGGGACGCTCGTACCAGTCGGCGTGAAGTCGTCCGCGCTTGGTAAAATTAACGTCGCCTTGCTTGCAAAATCTATCTGCAAATATTTGGTAAATTACGCCTTGTTTTGCCCAATTCGGCGTTTTATAATCGCATTCAGTAACGGTTAACTGCCATTCCGGCAACCAATCGCCTCTTATAGCCGTGCCGTCAAGGCCTCTGCCGAAGAACGCAAAATCACCGTTTGCAAACTCTCCCTCAAAACGATATTTCCAAATACCCCACTCCGAAAGCGCAAACGTGCCGACGAAATAGTCTATGCCGTCCTTTGCATAAGCGAAAGGCAATTCTATGCGTTCGCTGCGACTGCAAAACACTTCACCATCTTTCCCATAAACTTGGCGCAAT
Source organism: Christensenella sp. UBA767 (assembly GCA_002297185.1). Classification (GTDB taxonomy): domain Bacteria; phylum Bacillota; class Clostridia; order Christensenellales; family CAG-917; genus CAG-475. The sequence goes on along the minus strand of DBJV01000087.1, from coordinate 179 downwards.
ACGATAAACACCCTGCCGATACGCATATTGCTATCGATAGGGAAAGTGATTGTCGTAGGTTGATTTGCTACGCTTGCGCCGTATGGCTTTTTGTGAATGAGAGGTGAATACATATTGTTTTTTGAATTAATAATTATTAATTAATAATTAATAATTTTGGAAGGCGGAGCCTTATCCGA
>DBJV01000003.1 GCA_002297185.1 Christensenella sp. UBA767 | reverse complement strand
CCCTCTTTTTCACGACTCCGAGCGAATAGTTTTTGCTTGCGCCGTCAAGCACGCTTATATACATCTCCTCTTTGGTGCCGAACGTCGCGCCGTAAAAGAGAAACACCGCCATTATGCCGTAACTGAAATTAAGTCCGAAAAAGAAAGAACCTACAAAAAGCCCCAGCAACGCAATCGACAATACAACGCCTGCAATTTGCAATCCTTTAAGCGTGCGCAGTTTGTTTTTGCACACTCCAAGCACCACCCTCGAGCCGTCAAGCGGATATACGGGCAACAGGTTAAAAAGTCCAAGCGACAGATTGCAATACAAAAAGTTTTGCGTATATGGATATGCGCTCGGGAAAAGCCACCAAACCCCGAGTATGATAAGCGCAACCACGAGATTGCACACGGGCCCTGCAAGACCTATACGCACGCTCGACGTTTTGTCAAAACTCTCACCCGTACTCATCATTGCGCCGTACGGCAGCAACACGAGTTTTTTCACGACAAAACCGCGCAACCTCGCAACGAGCGCATGCGCAGTTTCGTGAAGGATAAGTGCAAGCAACGTCCATACGAAATCAAGAGCATGTCCGAATGCGACAAGCGCAAGAGCAAGCGCAAAAAACAAAGGATTAACCTTGATTTTCATATAGATAAACTATCGATTTCGTCAGATAATTGGAATTATGCTCGATATATTGGACAGCGTATCCACGACGGAAGTCGCCTTGAATATGTTGGCAAACAAAAATCCCAACGACACGAAAACGCCTATTGCGACGGGGATAATTGCGATGTCGAAAGCGTCAAGCGCGCCCTTAAACGGATTGCGTTTTTTGCTGCGCGTGCGTGTTTCCACAAATTGATTTTGAGTCACTTCTACTTCGAGTTTTTTGGTTTCGTCAAATTCCATATTTGTCACCTCGCATATACTCTATGTGTGTGAGCGGCAAATTAGAACGTCAAAACCTTTTTATATCCATAGTCGTATCGAATTGTTTTATCCGCGCCGCTTTTGCCTCGATAGCAACGCAATATTTGCCGTCCTCGCTTTGCGTGATTTTGACTTGCGCCTCCCCATCCGTCTCGAAATAATCTCGCAAAAGATTATTCACGTCTCCCTTGAGCGCGCACAAAAATCCTTCCTTAACGCCTACGCAATCTTGCGTAAGCATCTCTCGCATACGGTTTGCAATCGTCCTGTCAACTCTCATCTAAATCTCCTGAATCGCCTTCTAAAAGTCACGTCAACGTACGCCTTGCTGCACTCCGCCACGTTCTTTGCAAGCGCCTCGAACGCCCTCTCGGATATCGCCCTCGACGGCACCGCCCCGAGCTGTTGGTACAGCGTAATCATATCGTCCTCCGGCACGACTCCTATCGGCGCAATGTGAAGAAGTGAGCCAATCTCGCTTGCTCCCAACATCTCCCCTCTTGCCACCATATCGGGACGCACCCTGTTCACCACAAGCGACACGTCTTTTAAACGGTAACTTGCAAGCAGCCTTATCACCTTGTCCGCGTCCCTTATTGCCGATGCAGACGGAGTGGTGACCACGATTGCCTCGTCGCAAGCGGACACCGCGCGATGAAAGCCTTGTTCTATCCCCGCGGGACAATCCACTATGACGAAATCGAAATCGCAAAATCCGTCCACCACGCCCCTAAACGATTGCGCCGTGAGCAACGCACTATCCTTTGACGACGGAAGAATTTTCATAGGACTTTCCCCGTCGTTTACGAGTGCTTGAAACGCTCTACACCGTCCCGACAGCACGTCCCCTATGTCGTAAACCACTCTTCGCTCAATGCCCGTCACGACGTCGAGATTGTTAAGCCCCACGTCTCCGTCAACGAGCACGACTCTATATCCGTGCAAAGCAAGTTTTCGTCCGAGCGTAGCCGTAACGGTGGTCTTGCCCACACCGCCCTTGCCGGAAGTAACCACAATTTTTCTCATACTCTCATAATAAAAAACGAACGCCCGCAACAAACGTCCGATTATGTAAAAGCAATACTATTTTTGTCGATAAGTAATATATGGAATATTCCACTTAAAAATAAAGTTTGAGAATTACATCAAAAACATCAAATTGCATTAAGCGCAAGTAATCACTCAATCGATTCTTTTTCTTCGCTCTTGAACTCTTCCGTGTCAAAGAACTCTGCAAGTGAAATCCCAAATCCGTCGCACAGCATTTTTATCGTCACTATACCGGGATTTACACTCTTACCGTAAAGAATATTTTTTATCGTTGACGGCGCAACTGCGGAATCGATGGCAAGTTTATGAATGGAAGTCTTTTTCTCTTCCAACAAAAACAAAATCCTATCTTTCACCGCATCGTAAGTTCTCATAACTCAACTCTACCACACCATTATTGACAATGTGGGCTATATATGATACTATTAGGCTATAAATAGACTTTTAAGGGAGAAAAAATATGCAAGCTTATAATTTTTTAGATTCGTCAGATTTGGCAGACCATAAAAAAAGAATTGATTCATATTTCAATTCGGCAATATCGTTGCTATCTTTTTTAGCAATGTTATTCTATATGATTTGTCTTATAACACTTCACACTCCTGACACAATTAACAAAATAAAAATCAATTACCTTTCAATTACCTACACAGCGATACCTTTTATTCTTCCAAGCATTTTTATTTATAAAAATCAAAAAGGTAGGAATCAACAGTCAACTGCCGATTTAAATAAGTGGTATAGGACAAAACAATACCCCATTTATATCGCAACAATAATTTGGTGTATATTGTTTTTGCCCACTCCGATTGCCAGAATGTCAAACGATATTAAGCTTTGTATAACAAACGATATCCACAACTCATCCGCTGTCATTGCACTGTCCGTTCTTTCTTCTGTTGCAATTATTATCGCTCTTGCAATGGTTTTAGTGTATCTAACCTTGTGGAAAAAAGTCCTCATATGGAATTATGATGAAATAAGTCTGCCAAACAGCGAAAAGCAAGCGATATTAAAAGCCGAAAAAGACAATTATAAAGAACATAAAAGGCAACTTGCGATAGAAAAACGCAATAAGAAAGAACAACGCGAGACAAAACATTCCGCACAACAAAAAAACACACCTCAACAGTACTATAAAAAGAATCCCGAATCTATGACAAAACTGTCAAAACTGAATGAATTGAAAGAATTGTACGACAACGGCGTTATAAGCGACGAAGAATACCAAAAAGCACGAAGCGATATACTTGGAAAATAAAGATTCTAATTACTATCGCCCCTTCAAATTGCATAAAGCGCAATATTTAGATGAAGAACAAGAAAACCTTGTTATTGCTCCCCCTCTCAAATTATATTAAAGCGTCCCAAACGGATGAAGAACAAGGAAGAGCCACTTGAACGAACAGCCTAACGTACATTGGCGTACGTGACTGGACGAGCAAGTGGCTCTGACACAGTTATTCGCCGTTTGGGGCGCTTTAATACAATTTGACGCCGAGCATATCGCTTAACAAGTTGCGCTCGTCAAAGAACTTCGCACCGCCGATTGCAAT
>DBJV01000065.1:1945-9438 GCA_002297185.1 Christensenella sp. UBA767 | reverse complement strand
CTCGCCGCCCTGCGGCTCGAAGTTCCGTCTCCGAATAGGCACATTCCGTTAATAAGTAGATGTTGACGATGTATATCGCTTAATAACGCCATAATATAAAGCCGTCAAAGAGATATATAACGCGAAAGCGCGCATTTTCCAAAATTCGCGCTGACAAAGTTAGATGCTCTTTGACGGCTTTATAAAATGCAAACGACCTCGGGTGATACACCCAAAGTCGCTCGCTATGATAAGGGGGAAAATTATGAGCTGTTTTGGTTCGGGAGTCTTTCGTTTCCCGATTACGTTTACATATTATGCCAAAAAGAATTATTTGTCAAGGGGTTTTTGTAAATTTTTTTATATTTTTTTGCAAATTTCGCAAAATTCCCCACAAAACCATTAAAAACTTTTAACAATTTTTGCAAGATTTGTGTAAAAATGTACTTTGACTTGCTTACAGAAAGGCTATTTTTTCTATAAAAAACCTGCAAAATTACCGTTTTTATTGAAATCGGCATTCTAAACGGGTGTTTTTATAAAAGGACGTTTTTGAAATATAAAAAGTGCGACTTTTCGAATATCTAACCGCATATATCGTTGATTTTGAGCGAATTAAATAAAACCAATATGAAAAATTAATAATTTTTTATAAAATTGATTTTTCGTTCGCTCTTTGTTTGTTTTTTGCAAAAAGAAAAAGCGTCGATTGACGCTTTTGTCTGAATATTTTTGTTTTTACCTCAACGCGACTATCAAAACTGCGATGTCTGCAGGCGATACGCCTGATATTCTGGACGCTTGACCGAGGTTGAGCGGACGGATTTCGGAAAGTTTTTGTCTTGCCTCGATGCGCAGCGCTTTGATTGAATTGTAATCGAAGTCTTTGGGAATAAGCTTGCCTTCCAATCTCTTTTGTTCGTTGATTGCCGATTGCTCTTTTTTGAGATAACCCTCGTATTTTAGTTCGATTACCGCCGCCTTCAACGCCTCGTCGTCACACTCGAAATCGATAAATCTTCTCAAATGATGCGCCTCTACGCTCGGACGTCTGCAAATCTCGGCAAAAGTGGGAGTTTTTTGAGGCATTTCTTCACCGAGTTCTGCAAATAAACCCTCGACGATATCTCTCGACATCGTTTTGGAAGAAAACTCGATAACACGCTCTATCATTGCCTTTTTGTCGAGCATACGCTGATAGCGTGCGTCATCGACAAGGCCTATTTCTCTGCCTATCGGAGTGAGGCGCATGTCTGCGTTGTCTTGGCGCAAGAATATGCGATGTTCCGCACGTGCGGTCATCATTCTGTACGGCTCGTTGGTGCCTTTCGTAACGAGGTCGTCTATAAGCACGCCTATATACGCTTGATCTCTGCGCAACACGAGCGGATCTTTGCCGTCTATCTTTCTTGCTGCGTTGATACCTGCGATAAGACCTTGCGCCGCCGCCTCTTCGTATCCGCTGCTGCCGTTCATCTGCCCTGCAGAGAACAAGCCTTCGACCGCTTTGTTTTCAAGCGAGGGATACATGCCGAGAGGATCGAGACAATCGTATTCGATGGCGTAGCCGTATTTGGCAAAGCGGCAATTTTCAAGTCCGGGCAAAGTGCGATACATCTGTTCTTGCACGTCGTGCGGCAAGGACGTGGACATACCTTGTATGTACATCTCTTCGCTGTCCGCTCCCTCGGGTTCGACAAAAATCTGGTGTCTTTCCTTGTCTTTGAAACGCATCACTTTGGTTTCGATAGACGGACAATATCTCGGGCCCACCGACTGTATCGTTCCGTTGTAAAGCGGAGAACGGTCTATATTGTCAAGGATAATCTTGTGCGTTTGGGCATTAGTGTAAGTGAGCCAGCACGGTTCTTCTTTGAAAACCTCGTGAGGCGACATAAAGGAAAACCTGTCGCTGTCGTCTCCTCTTTGAATTTCCATTTTGGAGAAATCAATGCTGTCACGGTAAATTCTCGCAGGCGTTCCCGTCTTGAAACGGCGCATTTGCACTCCGAGATTTTTGAGGCTGTCCGTGAGATGCGTTGCGCTTTCAAATCCGCTCGGGCCGCTCTTTTTGACGTAATCGCCTATAATAATCGCGCCGTTGAGATAAACGCCCGTTGCAAGCACCACGGCTTTGCAAGCGTACTCTTCACCATCCGTCGTGCGCATGGCGCAGACTTTGCCGTCCTTTGCCACGACCTCACTCGCCTCTTTGTCGAGAACGGTGAGATTGGGTTGGTTCTTCACGATGTCGAGCATAAGAGCGTGATAAACCGCCTTATCCTCTTGCCCTCTCAACGAGAACACCGCCGGGCCTTTTGCCGAATTGAGCGTCTTGATTTGAAGAAGTGCCTTGTCCGCAGAAAGTCCCATTTGACCGCCGAGCGCATCAACCTCTTTGACGAGATGTCCCTTTGCCGTTCCGCCGATTGCAGGATTGCAAGGCATCAAAGAAACCGTGCCGTAATCAAGGCACAGCATAAGCGTTTTTTTATTGAGTCTTGCAAGCGCAAGCGAGGCCTCGACACCTGCGTGTCCGCCTCCTATTACGACAGCGTCAAAATTTTGCATAGTTGTATATCGCGATTACTCGCAAAAATTATTATCTTTTATATGGCAAATTCCTTGCATTTTTATTGCGTGAATTTGCCGCGATTTTCTCTTTGGTTATTTATTTAAATTCTCTCGATTGCAGATATTTTTACCTTTGCGTGCTTTTATTTGCCCACGCAGAAACGAGAAAATATGCTATCCACAACGTCTTGCGTTGCGGTCTTGCCCGTTATTTCGCCGAGCGCGTCATAAGCACGGCGCAAATCGATAAGCGTACAATCAATCGTATCGTCTAATGACTCAATCGCACTTTCTAGTGCCGTTTTGGCTTGATAAAGTGCCGATACGTGTCGTTGCGACGTGATTATCTCGCCGTCCTCAACTTTATCTTCCTTATATAAAGCGGCTATTGCGTGCGCAAGTGCGTCAACGCCTTTGCCCGTCTTTGCGCTTATTTCAAATTGATTATTATCGGTGTGTTTTCCAAAACCGGTTTCATCGCACTTATTGAATACGTCAAACGTTATTACACCCTCGGGAAGTCTGATATCGTCCTTGTCGCCGTTAGTTGTATCGACGACGTGCAAGATTACGTCTGCGCCCTCAAAGGCTTTCTTGGCGCGCTCTATACCCTTGCTTTCAACGACGTCGGAACTTTGACGTATGCCTGCGGTGTCGATAAGATTTATCTTTACGCCGTCGCACTCGAAACTGTCCTCAACCGTATCTCTCGTCGTGCCTGCGACGTCCGTGACGATGGCTCTGTCCTCTTTGAGAAGTGCGTTCATAAGCGAGGATTTGCCTGCGTTGGCGTTGCCTGCAAGCGCAACGTTTATGCCGTATTTTGCGATTTTGCCGCTCTTTGCGGTGGCTATGAGCGCATTGACCTCGTCAAGTACTCCGTTTACCTCGTCGGGCAACGAGGGCAACACTTCGTCCTCCATTTCATCGGGATAATCGAGAGTTGCCTCGAGAGTGGCGATTATCTTTTCAAGCTCGTCGCAAACGGAATTGATTTTCTTGGATACCTCGCCTTGCATGAGCCTATACGCCGCTTTTACGCCTGCTGCGCTCTCGGCTTGTATCATGTCGATAACGCCCTCTGCATCGGCAAGAGAAAGTCGTCCGTTGAGAAACGCGCGTTTGGTAAATTCGCCGTTCTTTGCCATAACCGCACCGTTTGCAAGAAGTGTGTCGAGCGCGCCTTGCATGATGCGTACGCCGCCGTGCAAATAAAACTCAACCGTATCTTCGCCCGTGTATGCGCGCGCGCCCGGGAAATATACGGCATAGCCTTTGTCGCAAAACTCGGTGGCGTGGAAAGTGCCGAAGTTCATCATAAGCGGTTTCCAATTCTGTCTAACGCCTTGGGTATGGCAAACCGTCCCGTCGTCCTTGACGGGATGCGCAAAATAGAAAATGGCATCGGCGATGCGCAGTGCCTCCTCGCCGGAAACACGTACTATGCCGATACCACCTGCACCTATCGGTGATGAAATTGCCGCTATCGTACTCATTTTAGAATTTCTTTTTTCCACCAAAACTCTTGAATTTGGGCGGGCCGGATTGCGCTACGGGCTTGACGAAATCGTCTTGCTCGGTGAAATATCCGCGATATACTCTGCCGTCTGCAACTTCGACCTCTTCCTCGCGCGGTTTGCGTTCACGACGGTCGTTTCTTCTGTCGTCGCGTCTGCCCTTGCCGTTGTTGCGGTCGCGGCGGTCGTTTTTGCCGCCTTTGCGAGAGTCTTTTCTCGGCTCGCGCTCGCCGTTCTTGATGGGACGTTGGTCTTTGAGTTCTACGCCCTTGGGGATAATGACGATATATCTTTGAGGTTCTTCACCCTCGCTTTCGGTATCTGCGATTTCGCTGTCTGCAAGCGCGCTGTGGATGATACGTCTTTCAAACGGGTTCATCGGTTCGAGAGCAATCTTGCGGCACAAGCGGACTGCTTTTTGTGCGAGTTTCTCCGCAAGCGCGGTGAGTGTTTCTTTGCGTTTTTCGCGATAGTTTTCGCAATCTACGACGACTTTCTTAAACTCGCATTTATGCTCGTTGAGGAAGGTGAGCGCAAGGTATTGGAATGCGTCGAGCGCCTCTCCTCTGTATCCGATTGCCACACCGCTGTCGTCGCCTTGGATGGTGATGTAAAGAGTGTTGTCTTTCTCTTCAACCGTCGCGCGAGAGGTGAGCCCCATACGTTCAAGCGTGCCGTTGATAAACTCTGCCATCTTGTCGGCTACGGTGTCTTTGACGGTGACTCTGACTTTTGCCTTGGAGAACAATCCGCCCTTGGCAAGCACTTCGACGTCAACCTTGTCTCTCGACACACCGAGTTCCACCAACGCCTTTTCGACGGCGATATCCACCGATGACGCTTGTGTTTCTATTGATTTTTCCATTTTAACTCCTATCTTTTGGCAACGCCCTTGTTGCCTTCTCTTAGAACGTCCACTATCTTTGCGATGAGATTGAACGTCAATTGGAACAATATCGCGCAAAGCGAACTTGTGAACATATAAAGCGCAAACGCACCCGAATAGAAGAGTGCGAACACACCGAACATAATCGGCATGATGTACTGCATCATCTTCATGGATTGTTGTTGCGCTTTGGCTTTATCCGCTGCCTCGCCTTCTGCCTTGGGTGCCGGCGCCGGCGGTTGACCTTGCGCCTTGGACATAAGCACGGTTGAGAGCAAACTCAACGCTATGGACAATACGGGCAAAATGAGAAGTCCGTTCCACTTGCCGTCCTTGCCGTATCCGCCCGTGCCGAGAACTTTTGCCATAACGGTGTTATACTCGTCCTTGGTGATACCCGTAAGTTTTGAAGTAGCCATACCCGATTGACCTGTAACGGTCTCGAAATCGGGAACGGATTTTGCCCAGTTGTCGGAAACGAAAATGTTTTTTATCCAAAGCCAACTTCTGATTGTGACTTGTTCGTCGGAATAATAGACTTTATAGACCGCATCTTGTGCGTTGCTCTTTGCGCCTGCCAAAAATTCTGCGCCCTTTTCCGTCTTTGCGATATCGTCCAAATCGTATTTGCCGTCGCCGTTATCGACGATTGCTCCTGCCCATTCTTCGCTGTCCTTTGCCTGCTCGATTTGTTGAGAGATGGACGCGTCGTATGCGTTGACGCATTCTTTGTAGTCTTTGGCAAATTGATAGCCGACCATTTGTCTGAATCCTGCGAACACGACGAAGAACACGACGAACGTGATTATCGTGGGCAAGCACATGCCGAACGTGGAATATTTTTCCTTTTTGTAAAGAGCCATTTGCTCTTGTTGTAAACGCTGCTTGTCGTCGGCATATCTTTCTTGCAAAACTTCGAGTTGCGGACGCATACGCTCCATTGCTTTGCTGTTCTTTCTGGCAATTACTTTTTGCCAGATGTCGAACGGGGAAAGAATGAGACGCAAAACGACCGTGAACAATACGACCGTCCAGCCGAAACTTGCCGTTCCGCCGCCGAGTGCGTTGTTCATGACGATCATGAATTTTGCCATAAAGTGCGTCGGTTCGCTGACTGTTTCGCCGACTACACTGTACGAGTTGTCGCTGTTGCAAGCAACCAAAATACAGCAAAGTATCGCGATCATTGCCGCGATAAGATATACTTGTATTTTGCGCTTTTGCGGATAACTCAAATTAGCCATTTGATTCTTCCTCGATAATTCTCTTTGACGGGATCAAAACCGCCTTTGGCAAACGGCGTGCATCTCAAAAGCCGCTCTATGGTGAGCAATATGCCGATAAACGCGCCCCATTTGCTTATCGCGTCGTACGAATACATCGAACATGTGGGTGTGTATGCGCAATGATTGCCCGTGATCGGCGATAGCGTGCGCTTGTATAAAAGCAACAGCCAAAGGCAAAACCTCTTTATCATTGCAACTTCCCCGCTTTTTTGAAAGCGTATTCGACGGATTGACATACGTCTCGATACGTCTTGTCCGCAATCGAGGGATATGCCACGATTACGTACATATATCCGGTGTCAATATTCGCCTCAAGAGGCTTTATCGCCTCGCGAAGAAGGCGTTTTACACGATTGCGTGTAACCGCTCCGCCGACTTTCTTGGACACCGAAAGACCGATTTTCAATCCTTCCTTGGATTTGGCACTCAAAAGCAATAGGTCTCTTGCAGAGGCTTTTTCACCTTTGCGATAAACGTAGGCAAACGCCGCTCTTTTTTTGAGTCTATATTGCTTTTGCATATCAATCGTTATGCGCTGAGTTTCTTTCTGCCTCTGTTGCGACGTCTCTTGAGAACGTTTCTGCCGGACTTGGTGGACATTCTTTCACGGAATCCGTGGACTTTACTTCTTTGTCTTTTCTTGGGTTGGTAGGTTTGTTTCATAGTGATATTCCTCCGTCTTTTAGGACTTTTATTTTTTGCTTTATGCGCACGTATAAATATATAAATGCTTAAACATTATAAATAAAACAAAAGATAGTGTCAAGCGAAAGAGCAAAAATCATCGCCGAGGCAACGACAACCGCCAAAATTGTATATTTTTGATTAAAATTAATACTAATCCCTGATTGTTTTTGGCGATTGCCGACAGCCCCGCTTGATTTATTGCTCTTACTAACCGCGCAACCGATACACGCTATCAGTTCAAGCAGGGACAAAAACTCCTGCCACAGTCTCGCTATATCGCTTGCTTGGTGCGGCGCACTTCGTGCTTGTATGGAGATTTGATGTGGATGCTCACAATATCTCTTCGTGGAGTTATATTCTACGGCTCCGCCTGTCTAAGAGTGACGTTAGGCGCGATATAAAATTGCGCTATTGGAATATTCCATATACGCCTACGGCTGGATTCCCACGCTACGCTCGGAATGACAATAAGGGTGGGACACCCACACCCGAATGAAAGTTTAAGTGTTGATTTTTTTGCAAACTATGTGAGCGCGCCAAACGGATGAAGAACAAGAAAGAGCC
>DBJV01000065.1:0-1884 GCA_002297185.1 Christensenella sp. UBA767 | reverse complement strand
TAAATGAGTTGACGGGCGGACGGCTCTGCCGTAGTTATTCGCCGTTTGGTGCGCTCACATCTCGTTGGGGGTGTCGATGCCGAGGAGTCCCAACCCACAACGGATTACGTTGGATACCGCTTGGGTGAGTGCAAGACGTGCGTTGCGGACGGGTACGTCGTCAACGAGGATACGATGATCAATGTAGAAACGATTGAATTTTTCGGCAAGATCGACGACGTGACGCGTGACGTAGCAAGGCTCGCGGAGTTTTGCTGCAAGACGTACGGTATCGCCGAAAGTGAGAACACTCTTGATGACTTCGTAGCCCTCGTCGGTGGTGATGGAAGAAAGATCGACGTTGTCGAAATCTATGTCGCCGCCCTTTCTCAATGCACTTGCGCAACGTGCGTAGGTATATTGAACGTAGGGTGCGGTTTCACCGTCGAAATTAAGCACTTTGTCGTAAGAGAAAACGATGTCTTTTATGCGGTTGTTCCAGAGTGCGGAAAATACCACGGCGCCCACGCCGACGCTCTCTGCGATTGCGTCTTTGTCTTTGGTGTCGGGGTTCTTTTCCTCAATGATTTTTCTTGCTTTTTCAACCGCTTTGTCAAGCACTTCTTGCAACCAAATTACTCTGCCGTTTCTTGTGGACATCGAGCCGTCCTCCATAGAAACCATGCCGAATGCGATATGCTCCATATCGTCTGCACCTGCAAAATCCATAAGTTTAAGCACTTGAAACAGTTGTTTAAAGTGCAGATTCTGCTGATATGCAACAACGTAAAGGCATTTATAGAAGTCGTAAGTTTTCTTGCGATAATACGCCGCTGCGATGTCGCGAGTTGCGTACAACGTTGCGCCGTCTGCCTTTACGAGAAGGCACGGAGGCATGTTGTATTCGTCGAGGTTGACAACCTGTGCGCCGTCGCTTTCGACAAGCAAATTCTTCTCTCTCAATATGTCGAGGCAAGCCTCCATTTTATCGTTGTAAAAGCTTTCGCCTGCATAGCTGTCAAACTTGATTTTGAGGCGGTCGTAAATGCGCCCGACGGCTTTCATCGTGACTGCTTTGAACACGTCAAAATATGCGATTGCCTCTTTGTCGCCGTCCTCGATACGCTTGAACCAAGCGCGTGCCTCGTCGTCCATTTCGGGATGCTCTTCCGCCTCTTTGTGATAGCGAACGTAGAGTTTGTTGAGGTAATATTCGTCGTTGTTTGCGACGTCCTCGAGAGACGACCATTTTTGAGTTGCGACGATGAGTTTTCCGAATTGCGTACCCCAGTCGCCGAGGTGGTTGATGCCCACGACGTTGTATCCCAAATGCTCGAAAATACGGTAAAGCGCGCCGCCTATAACGGTTGTGGAAAGGTGTCCGATGTGGAAGGGTTTTGCAATATTTACGGAACTGTAGTCAATGCAAATCGTCTTGCCTGCACCTTCGTCGCTTGCGCCGACGTTTTCGTCCTTTGCGCTTGCAAGAGCCATTTTTGCAACGGTGTTTCTGTCAAAGAACACGTTGAGATATCCGCCTATGACCTCGACTTTTTGCACGAAATCGAGAGATTGAACGTAGGGCAAAAGTTTGTTGGCAATCATGGGAGGCGCAAGCCTCATGGCACGAGCAAACTTAAAGCACGGCAAACATACGTCGCCGAGCGTAGTGTCTTTGGGTGTTTCGAGAGCGTTTTCGACGTCTTGCTCGGAAAGTCCTTCCACGGCAAGAGCCGTTGCTAATTCTTTTTCAAACATAGTGACTCCAAATGAGTTGTTTTTATTATTTTCAGTATAAGCGCACAGTTTTTTAGACCGCCTCGCTCAAATTTTTCATGAGATTACAGTTCTAATAGAGTGTAGTCGTAACTCCTCTAAATACAATACCCCCCTCTTTCCGGACAC
>DBJV01000066.1:11107-11994 GCA_002297185.1 Christensenella sp. UBA767 | reverse complement strand
ACAAAAGACGGAAAACGGGTTTTGCGTGGTTACGGCATCTGGAAATATCGATTGCGACGTCGTTGTCGTGGCGACGGGCGGAATTAGTTACGCATCGACAGGCTCGACGGGAGACGGATATAAGTTTGCAAAAGAATTCGGACTGAATATTGTCGAGCCGAAACAGGCTTTGACGGGACTTTTGCTTGCGCAAAACGTGTCTATGCTCGAGGGAATTTCGCTCAAGAACGTGGAACTTACCGCTTTTGACGAAAACGGAAAGACGGTGGCAAGCGAGTTTGGCGAAATGCTGTTTACAAGACGTGGGATATCCGGACCTATCGTGCTGACGATATCGTCGTACGTCAATAGAAAAAACAAGGTGACTTTGTCGCTGGACTTAAAGCCTGCGCTTGACAAAAACGTACTGGACAGACGGATTTTGCGTGATTTTGAAGAGCGCAAAAACCAAGATATAAAGAACGTAACTCGCGCGCTTTTACCCGACAGGCTCAACTCGTACGTTCTTAAAAGAGCAGGTATCGCAGAGAGCAAAAAAGTGAACGAAATCACAAAAGAAGAGCGTGCGAAACTTGTGGATACGCTCAAAAATCTCACGTTTGACGTGACTTCGCTTGCGCCTTTTACGGAGGCGGTGGTTACGTCTGGCGGCGTGGATTTGAAAGGACTCAAACCGACTTGCGAATGCAGAGAGGTCGAGGGATTGTATTTTGTGGGCGAGACCATAGATATCGACGCACTTACGGGCGGTTTTAACCTGCAACTTGCGTTTGCGACGGGCGTATGCGCCGCAAAAGATATACTTAAAAAGGCAAACAAAAACGGCTAATAAAATAGCCGTGAAAATATACTGCACGTTGCGTGGGTGTGACAACCGTTGCGCTCGA
>DBJV01000066.1:0-11052 GCA_002297185.1 Christensenella sp. UBA767 | reverse complement strand
AAAGAGAAATCTCATCTGATTTTCGGAGGGAATATGATAAATATCGCAATCGACGGACCTGCGGGAGCGGGCAAAAGCACAATCGCCAAAGCGGTGGCGAAAGATCTTGGCATCATCTATCTCGATACGGGGGCTATGTATCGTGCCACGGCGTATCTTGCGCTTAGCAAGGGCATTGACGTTAAAGACGAAGAGAAAGTCGGCGAAATGCTAAAAACGCTGGAAATGGATATAAAATACGACGAAAACGGCGCGCAACAGATATACGTCAACGGCATAAACGCCACGCCGTATCTTCGCGAGCATTATATGTCAAAAGCCGCAAGCGATATCTCGGCATTGCCCGTGGTTAGATACAAAATGGTGGATTTGCAACGCGATTTCGCACAAAAACACGACGTAGTTTTGGACGGCAGGGATATCGGCACTTTCGTTTTGCCGAGTGCAAACTGCAAATTCTATCTCGACGCAACGCCGGAAGAGCGCGCGCACAGACGTTACGCAGAACTTGTCCAAAAGGGTGAAACGGTGGATTTCGATACGCTTTTGGCGGACATCAAACAACGCGATTACAACGATTCGCACAGGGAAGTCGCACCGCTCAAAAAAGCGGACGACGCCGATTACGTGGATACCACTTCTATGGCAATAGAGGATGTTGTGGCACACGTGAAAGAAGTTGTCCACATCAAGACGAAAAAAGCGGAAACACCGCAACAGAATGCCGAAAAACACGCAAGTACGATTATTCCGAGCAGCGAGATGGATCCCAAAACGCTTGAAAGAATCAAGAAGTATTACAAGCCCGAAAAAAGCTTTGCGACGTACCGTTTTTTAAGAGTGATTTTGCGCCCCATTCAAATGATTTTTTGGCCGACTAAAGTCATCAATGCGAAGAACGCAAAGAAAGTCAAGGGCGCAATGTTTACTTGCAACCACTATTCCAAGCTCGATTCGCTCATTCCGTACTTCGTGCTTTTCAAAAAAGAGGCGCACGCGCTTGCGAAATACGAACTTTTCCAAAATCCGATTGCAGGTTGGTTTTTGCATAAGATGGGCGCAATCCCCGTACGCAGAGGCGAGGCGGATATCGAGTCCGTCAAACAGGTGCTGAGAGTGCTTAAGGACGGCAAGCAATTGCTCATTTTCCCCGAAGGCACGCGTAATAAAGAGGATACGCAGGAAATGGCGGAATTCAAGACGGGTACGGCACGCTTTGCAATCAAGACCAAAGTGCCTGTCGTGCCTATGATTTATTATCATTCGCCAAAGACGTTCAGAAAGAACTGGTTGTACGTAGGCGAGCCGTTTACACTCGAGGAATTTTACGGCGCACGCACTCCCGAAGAAAACCATAAAGCGACCGAATTGATACGCCAAAAGATGGACGAAACGCGCCGTCTTTGCAACGAATACGTGGAAACGCATTGCAAAAAGTACGCAAAGAAGAAAAAGGAAAACGATAAATAACGAGGACGAGATATGAAAGTCGTGCTTGCAAAAAACGCAGGCTTTTGTAAAGGCGTGAAAAATGCGGTGGATACCGCAGTCAAACTTGCCGAAGAGTACGGCAAGATTTTCACTTTGGGCGAGTTGGTGCATAACGAACTCGTGACGGAATATTTGCGTGAAAAAGGTGCGGTTTGCATATCGCTCGAAGAGGCGAAAGATTTGAAGGTAGGGGACGTGGCTCTTATTAGGGCGCACGGAATACCCAAGCAATTCGAGGAAGAGTTGAAAGATAGGGGCATTATACTTTTTGACGCCACTTGTCCCGTGGTAAAGCGCAATCAACGACTTGCGGAAGAAAGGGCAAACGCAGGCGATCACGTGATAATCGTCGGGGATAAAAATCACGACGAAGTTCAGGGCGTACTGTCTTACGCAGGCGAGGACGCCGTGGTCGTAAGCGACGACGAAAGGCTGCCGATCGGGGATAAATCTACCTCGATTTTGTTCCAAACGACGATTTTGCCCGAAAAATTTGAAAAAATCGAGAAAAATACAAAGAATTTTGAAAAAAATCACAACAAATCAGTTGGCATTTTCAATACGATTTGTTATACTACAAAAGTAAAACAAGATGAAGCGCGCGCAATGGCGCAAAATACCGACGCGGTTTTGGTGCTCGGAAGTCACACAAGTGCAAACACGAGACGTTTGTTCGAGGTGGCAAAAGAGGTCAATCCCAATACGTATTTCCCAACTTGTGCAAACGAAGTCTTGTCAATGCAAAATATATTCAAGGATTTTCAAAGTGTATCGATTGTCGCAGGAGCCTCAACTCCGCCGTGGTTGATACAGGAGGTAACAAAACTTATGAGTGAAACTCAAAAGAACGCTGTCGAAACAGCAGAAACTGAAGTGAAAAACGAGGCAACACTTCAAGAGCAAGAAAAAGAACCCACCACAATGGCTGACCTTATGAAGTCTGCAAACTCCGTTGGTTACACCAACTACAAAGTCGGCAAACGCATTAAAGGTAAAGTTATCAGCGCAGGTGAAAACGGAATCTACGTCGCAATCGGCGGCAAGAAAGACGGTTTCATTGATAAGAGCGAAGCATCTTTGGACGGCAACTACAATCCTGCCGATTACAAAGAGGGCGACGAAGTTCAAGCAACCATTTTGGCAGTCAACAAAGAGTACGTGTCACTTTCCAAGAAAGACGTTGACGCAGTACGTCAAGAAGAGGCTGAGGCTGAAAAGGCTCTCGCTCAAGGCGAATTCTCTTTGACAATGACTGAAGTAGTCAAGGGTGGTTTGAGAGGCAGACTTGGTCAATACACCATTTTCGTTCCCGCAAGCCAAATCAGAATGGGCTATGTGTCCAATCTCGAGGACTACAAGGGCAAAACACTTCGCTTGACGCTTATGCCTCCGAAGGAAAAAGAAAACACCGCTGCAGAGGGTGAAGAAAACACCGAAACAACGGAAGATAAACCCCAAAAGAAATCAAGATATCTCTTCGCATCTCAACGTATCATCCTCGAAAGAGAGAAGAAAGAGAAAGAAGATTTGTTCTGGAACAATATTCACGTACACGATATCGTAACCGGTAAGGTCAAGAGATTTACACAATTCGGTGCATTCGTAAACGTTCGCGGTTTCGATTGCCTCGCACATATCTCCGAACTTTCTTGGAACAAGATCACCGATCCTTCCACAGTGCTTACGATTGGCGAAAGCTATGACTTCGTAGTACTCAAGATGGACAGAGAGACAGGCAAGATTTCCCTCGGCTACAAACAACTTCAAAAGAAACCTTACGAAGTGGCTGCAGAGAAGTTCCCCGTCGGTACGGTCATCAAGGGCAAAGTTGAAAGAATCTTCCCCTACGGTGCATTCGTATCCATCGATGACGGCGTTGACGGACTCGTACACGTATCTCAAATCTCTCACAACTGGATTAAGGATGCAAACGAGGCATTGACGGTCGGACAAGAAGTCGAGGCAAAGATCATCGGTTTCGATGACAACCGCATCACACTTTCTATTAAGGAATTGCTCCCCGCACCTGAAGAGACAACTGCTCAAAACGAAGGACAAGAAGAGGCAACCGACGAAGAGAAGGCTGCAAAGAGAAGTTCCAGAGTTAAGAAGTTCGAACAAAAGGTTGCTGACGGCGAGAACAAGCGTGAACGTCGCGGTGCAAAGAAAGAGTCCTCCAACGAGCCTAAAGAATGGGTTTCCGGCAGTTCTTCCGCAACACTCGGTGATTTGTTCAAGAACCTCAACCTCAAACTTGATGACGAAGTAGTCGAAGAGGCAGCTCCTGCCAAAAAGACCACTCGCAAGAAAAAAGTTGAAGAACCCGCTGAATAATTTGAAAAATCCTTAAAACATAAAAACGAAAGCGTCGCAAATTGCGACGCTTTTTCGTACGCAAAATTAAATGTGCAAAACGTGCTTGAACATGGCATAGAGAGGCATTGGCAAGAGCGTGCATCAATCTGTGCGTAATTAGTATTTAAGCGGCAGAGTGAGTTATATTAAAAAACCGCCGAGCATTCGGCGGTTTTCCTTATAATGTTATATTTTATATTAATATATATTGATACTTTTGAATAGATGTGTAATCTATTGTTTATTCAGTATGCTCGATGTTGTTTCAAAATGAAATTTAGTTTTCTTGCACGTCGGTCGTTGTGTCGGCAGGGGAAACTGCTGATTTTTTCGACTTTACTTTGAATGCAAGTTCGACGGAACTATAAATCGTAAGTATGAGTGAGAGTGCAAAGACTGCCCAATTGATTGCGGTGCGAGAGAAGGTAAATTCAACCGAACTGCATATAAGTTTGAGCGCATTCAAAACCAATACTGCGATGTCGATGCCCATTTTGTCAACGAACATGTTGACTACGCAAAGGATAATTGCGGCAATCGTAAATATTCCAATAAATATTGGTGCAAAATTGGCGTAATTGTAGGGCATACCGCTAAAATACGGATAGTAGTCGGTTCTGGATCCGAAAATACCTGCATCAATGTCAATCGGCCACTTAAACACCATTTCTACGCCGTTTGGCAGACATTCAAGCACAAGCATAACGATAGCAATGACAAGTGTGGGAATCATCCAATACAAATGTTTTACGTTAAATTTTTTCATATCGTGCCTCCTTGCTTTTAGTGTGGTTTATTACTTTTTGCGATATCTAACCAAATCAGATGCCGTCCGGAATGGGCGGTAGGGTGTTTGGCAGAGTCTTTTGCAAGTCCTTAATTGCCGTGCGTGCGAGGTAGTCGCAACGGTTGTTAAGTTCGTTGTCGGCGTGTCCTTTGACTTTGACGTAACTTACTTCGTGAATTTGCATGAGAGAGAGGAGTTCTTTCCACAAATCGACGTTTTTAACCTCGTCCTTGCTCGCCGTGCGCCAGCCGCGCATAATCCAACCGTTTATCCAGCCTTGCAAAAACGGTTCGACGGAATAGGCGCTGTCGCTATATACGGTGACGACGCACGGTTCTTTGAGCATTTTAAGCCCTTGTATGATGGCGGTGAGTTCCATACGGTTGTTTGTGGTGGATTGTTCTGCGCCGCTTGCCTCTTTCTTGTGGCTCTTGTAGAGCATAACGCAGCCCCATCCGCCAATGCCCGGATTGCCCGAACAAGCACCGTCTGTGTAAATTTCAACTTTCTTTTTCATATTTATTACCAAATAGTCACAAATATTTGACTAATGTCGTTTCGCTTGTTATAATATCAACGCTTGATAATTATAGGGGAGTGGCTCAACGGTAGAGCAACGGTCTCCAAAACCGTTGGTTGCGTGTTCGAATCGCGTCTCCCCTGCCACGAAGAAGTACTTTGGTACTTCTTCTTTTTTTCGCTGCGCTGGATTCCCACGCTTATGCTCGGAATGACATATGGAATATTCCATTGGCGCAATTTGGTATTGCGCCTAACGTTACTCTTAGACAGGCGGAGCCGTAGAAGATAACTCCACGAAGAGTTGTTGTGAGCATCCACATTCAATCTTCCATACAAGCACAAAGTGCGCACCCACCAAGCAAGCGATATAGCGAAACTGCGACTGGAGATTTTATCCTTGCTTGAACTGATAGCGTGTATCGGTTGCGCGGTTAGTAAGAGCAATAAATCTAGTGTGGCTCTTGGCAACACGCACGAGTGCGTGTTGCCATTGCCACGACGACGATTTTTGCTATGCTGTGTGGTACTTTCTTGTTCTATAAAGTAGCCAATAAATCAACGAACTCAACGGGAGGTTGGTGAGGAGTACCATCGGGAGGATTATCGACATGAGGATGAGGTTCATATCGTTGACGTTGGCTCCGAGTCCGAAGAATCCGATGAGAATGCCGACCACGGTCAATTCGATAAACAGCATGGTGCGGTTGAGAATTGACAGTTTGAAATTGAAGTTGGCACGTTTACGCCTTGTTGGGTTCATCATATAGATGACCGTCGGGATGAGGCAAAGCGCACTTCCTACAAGCAATATCGGGAGGAAATAAGCATAGCTTATTCTCGAGAACAGCGACAACCACATGATTGCGACTTCTGCGACGAAGAATGCAAGGATGATGAGGAAAGTATCGCGGTTGAGACGATTGGATTGTATGAAGTTGAACGTGTAGTATTCCGAGGTGTTGCCTCTGTCGTAGGGGCGGATTTTGAAACCTTTTGCGTACAATCTCGTCTTGATGTCGCTGTCGGAATACTCTTGTTGTTGCGGTTTTTCCTCTTTTTGCTCGTCTTTTTGGTTTTGGTCGGCAAGGGAAACGAAAAATTCACGATAATTTACATCGTCTTTTTCGTATTCAAAGCCGCCTTCTTGACGATTGACAACCGCAGATGTTACGAATTTGCCTTTGTCGTCGGGATCGGCGTAAGATTGATTGCGAGTTTCGATCTCGGCAGGCATATAGTGCGCATCGGGTTGAGAGGTGGGGGCGTATGCTTGCTCGAAAAGCGATTGCTGCGCTTGTTGTTGGGCTTGCATTGCTTGCTGCTGCGCCTGAGCCTCTTGCGCCTCTTGCTCTTTGGCAAGTTTGTCGTCTATTTGAGCCTCTTTTTCGTCAAGTTGTTTGAAAATGTCCTTGAGCGACGTTTGCGCACGTCCCGTGGTTTGTTCGGGTTGAGCGTTGTAGCCGTGAACGTATGTATGCTCCTCGGGTTGAATATTGTCGTAGTGATATACTTGAAGAGGCTCTTCGCCACGACTGTATTCGCTTTGAGCGTCGAGTTTTGCAAACATTTCTTCAAGGGTTTGGGCAGGTTTTGCCTGTTCCTGACGTTTGCGTTCCGCCTCTTCGGCAAGGCGTTTTTGCTCTTCTTCCTCTTTGCGTTTTTTCTCCTCTTCTTCAAGACGCTTTTGCTCTTCGGCACGCATCTTTTCTTCTTCCATTTGACGGAGCATGGATTTGACGAATTGGCGATCTTCTTCGGACTTTCTCAATTGCTCTTCCGTTTGGCGCAATTGTTCTTCCTTTTGACGAGCATCTTCCTCTTGTTGGCGCAATTTTTCGGCGTTTTCCTTGGCTTGCTCTTCGTGCAAGCGAAGTTGCTCGTCTTTTTGGCGAGCGTCGTCTTTGGCTTTTTCAAGTTCTTCTTCCGTAAGGCGCGCTTGCTCGTCGTCCGCGAGTGCCTTTTCTTTAAGGGCGCCTAAGTCCTCTTCGCTCACTTCGTTGCCGTAGCGGTCAAAGAAAACTTTTTTCTCGACGAGTTTTTCTTTATACACAACCTTCGGTTTGTCCTCGGTGTCGCGTTTGGCGTAGGGGCGGAGTTCGCTCGCATCGAAGGGAATAGGCTCGGTGAAGTCGTACTCTTGCGCGGAAACGAGTTTGTCCAAAATGGTGCGCGAATACTCGTATTCGCTCTTTTCCTTTTTGAGATAGGCTCTGCCTTCGTTTGTGAGGGAATAGTATCTGCGTTTGCCACCGCCGGTGTCGTCAGGATTGCCGTCGTATGAGGAAACAAGCCCTTGCTTTTCAAGACGTTTGAGTTGATTGTAAAGGGTGGCTTGTTTGAGTACGTATTGCGAATTGCTCTTGTCCTCGATTTCTTTCATAATCTCATAGCCGTACTTGTCGCCTTCCCACAGACAACCGAGAATGATCGTCGTGACGTTGCCGCGTATGAGGTCGCTGTTGACAGAAGAAATGTCCATATAGTTGCTCCGAAATTTAATATAATAATTTTAGCAAACTATTATAAAATAGTCAATATTAGATAATAGTTTATATTTGAAAAATGACGAATTTTGTCAAATATATATAGAAAACCGACGGAATTATATTCCGTCGGCGGTTAAAATCGGCGTCTGATATAAATCTAATCGTGCAAGTTAGCCGTTTTTTGCGACGGCGTACGACAAATCGAGTGGGTTTATTTTGCGATTACGACTGTAAATCGAGCCGAATTTTGATTTAATACCGCAATTCTAATGAATATTGATTTTAATCCTCGTCGTTGTTGCGGAGTTTTACGACCTTGGCTGCGAGTTTGCGATGATCTTCCTCGATTGCGGCGTAGTGCTTTTTGGTGGTGTTGACGTCACGGTGTCCGAGGACGTCGGCTACGAGATAGATATCGCCCGTGGCACGGTATAGGTTGGTGCCGTAAGTGCTGCGGAGTTTGTGAGGGGAGATTTTTTTGAGCGGAGCGGCGGTTTGAGCGTACTTTTTGACGATGTTTTCAACGGCACGCACGCAAATACGCTTGACTTGAAGTGACAAAAACAATGCGTCCTCATCCGCTATATTTATCTTTTGGCATCTGTCGATAAGGGCTTTGCGCTCGGTGTCGATATAGTTCAAAAGTGCGTCGTGAACCTCGTCTCCGAAGTACAAAATGGCTTGATTGCCGCCTTTCCGGGTGACGGTGAAGGCGTTGGTTTCAAAATCGATGTCGCTGAGGTTGAGCCCTACGCATTCGCTGACACGGATACCCGTACCCAAAAGCAAGGTTACGATTGCGTAATCGCGAGCGCGAGTGTTGCGCTGGATTTTGCGTTGATGTTCCGTCATTCCGTTGCCCGTTTCCGCTGCGTCGAGAATGCGCTCGACTTCCTTTTTTTCAAGGCGAATAATGTCCTTGTCGTGAAGTTTTGGCATAGTGAGTTTTGCAGAGACGTTGGAAGGGATGCGGTCGTGATTGAAATAATACTTGAAAAAGGTGCGGATTGTGGAAAGTTTGCGCGCTTTGCCTTTTTCCGCATTGGTGTATTCTTTACCTTCGAACTCGTAGTAGGAAAGGTATTCGACGTAAGCCTCCAAGTTGCCGAGCGTGACCTTTGACAAGTCCTCGACGACGAAATCGTAAACGTCCTTGTAATCTCTGAACGCACGCACGTTTTTGAGCAAATAGTCAAAGAATATGCGCAAATCGTACGCATAATTTAGCCTCGTAAGCGGTGAAGTCTGCGGCTCGATGCCCACAAAAAACTCCTCGCAAAATTCGGGAAGTTGATCTCTCAAAGCGCGCAAACGCTTGGCGAGATATTTATCTCTTTCGGTGAAATAGTTTGCCATTATTTTTCCTCTTTTGATGTAGTAAGATTATTGTAACAAACTATGCGTAAAACGTCAATATATCTTGGCATATTTTATAACAATTCGCTTGTTTAGAAGGGCGGAATGATATATTATACTTTCAAACTTGCGAATATGGACTGAATATGCTAAAATTGGCACGATTAAGGTTGGAAATCACAATGTACGGACTTTTGCTTGCAATAATATATTTATCGTTTATAAGCCTCGGTTTGCCTGACTCGCTTATAGGTTCGGCGTGGCCTGTTATGCACGTCGATTTGAGCGTATCGGTTGCGTCGGCAGGCGTTATTACCATAATTATTTCGGCAGGCACGGTGGTTTCTTCGCTGTTTTCGGACGTTCTTATCAGAAAACTCGGAACGGGATTGGTTACCGCCATTAGCGTTGGGATGACTGCGTTTGCGCTGCTCGGATTTTCCTTTGCGACGGCGTACTGGCAACTTTGCGTGCTTGCAATTCCGTACGGTCTGGGTGCAGGGGCGGTTGACGCTGCTCTTAACAACTACGTTGCTCTCAACTACAACGCAAAACACCTCAATTGGCTGCATTGCTTTTGGGGCGTCGGGGCGGCTATCAGTCCGTATATAATGAGTTTTGCGCTCACCAAAGGTCTTGGCTGGAACAACGGTTTCAGAATCGTGTTCTATATCCAAATCGCATTGACCGCAATCCTGCTTTTTGCTCTTCCGCTTTGGAAAAAGGCGAAAAAGGGGAGCGGATTTCAACCGATTTCACAGTTTGACGACCTCGAATATAAGAAAGTATCCAATACGCTGCCGCAAAATGCGGACATGCAAAATCAAGCGCAATTTGAAGATTTCCAGTCGCAAAACGCACAAATCGAGCCTCAAAAGAAGAAAAATTACTTTTCCGTATTCAAAATTAAGGGCGTTTGGTTTGTGTTGATTGCGTTCTTTGCATACAGCGCGCTCGAACAGACGACCGGACTTTGGGCGACAAGTTATCTCGTGCAGTTCAGGGGCATAGAACCTACGGTGGCGGCAAAATTCGCATCCTTTTTCTATATCGGAATAACCGCAGGCAGAGCGTTTGCAGGCATTTTTGCGGATAAGATAGGGGATAGAACGCTTATAAGAGTGGGTAGCGGAATTATTCTCTGCGGCATTTTGCTCGTTGCGTTGCCTTTTAAATCCACGGTGCCGTCGCTCGTCGGACTTATCGTAATCGGGCTTGGATGCGCACCGATTTATCCTGCGATTATTCATTCAACACCTACTAACTTCGGTAAAGACAAATCGCAATCCGTCATCGGTCTGCAAATGGCTTTTGCCTATATCGGTACGACTGCAATGCCGCCGCTCTTTGGCGTAATCGCGCAATATATCAACATCGGTCTTTACTCGCTGTACATATTCGTTTTGACCGCCGTAATGATAACTATGCTTGAAATTCTAAACGCCCAAGTCAAGAAAAAACGAACATCTAACCAAGCGAATTTGTAATATTTACACTAAAAACAGCATCATTTTAATATTGTTTTGCCGCATATCGGCAAATCCATAAAAGCGCATCGTTTGGGTGCGTTTTTTGATAGTGTTTTTGATAATACTTTTGATAATAAAAAGTAATACTTTTGGTAATAAAACATTGAAAAATAGGGCAAAATTTGGCAAGATCGGGCAAAATTGAGCAAAATCAAGCAAAAATGCAAAAAGTATAAAAAACACGAAAATCCCCACTGTTTAGTAGGGATTTTGCAAAATTTTACACATACAATACGCACCGTAAGGCGCACCAAACAGACAATCTTGCGAAATTGCGGTGGGAGTTTTTGTCCGTGATTGAAATGATAGCAAAAGATTGGCTGTGCGGTAGTACCAAGAAAATACTGTCGAAGGGCAAAGGATTTTTCAAAAGGAAAATCCGTGCCAAACGACACGGATTTTCTTGGTGGAGAGGGGTGATTCGTTTAATAACGGAGCGAGCAAATTTTATTTGCAAAAGCGAAGTGTCAGCACCGAAAGGTGGTTCGACACGCAAAGCGTGTTGGCTGTTTTGGATAAAACAGCC
>DBJV01000030.1 GCA_002297185.1 Christensenella sp. UBA767 | reverse complement strand
AACAAGGATATGAAGGTCATAAATTTGCTCGACGTACTCGGTGATAGAGTTAAGAATGAAGAGACGGTTGAGGGTATGGAAGGCGAACACGAGCATGAACACGAAGGAGAAGAACACGAGGAAGAAGAGGAAGAAAAAGACGAACACGTGTGGCTCTCCGTTAAAAATGCCAAGATACTTTGTGACGCAATCGCAAAAGAACTCAAATCCATTGACGCGGATAACGCTCAAAAATACGATGAAAACCTCGCAAATTACACGTCAAAACTTACGGCTTTGGACGGCGAATTTGAAAAAGTTGTTAAAGATGCAAAGTATAACACGCTTGTTTTCGGGGACAGGTTTCCGTTTAGATATCTTGTAGATGATTACAACTTGAAATACTATGCGGCATTTGTGGGATGTTCAGCCGAAACCGAGGCGAGCTTTGAGACAATAGCGTTTCTTGCTAAAAAAGTCGATGAACTTTCGTTGCCTGCAATATGCACGATAGAAGGCGCAAAGCACGATATTGCCCAAACCGTAAAAGATAACACTCAAAAGAAGGATCAACAAATCGTGCAATTTGATTCTATGCAATCAACGACGGCAAACGACATCGCAAATGGCGAAACGTATTTGACGGCAATGAAGAAAAATCTACAATCCCTGAAAGAGGCATTGGGAGCATAAGGTAGGCAATTATGGTTGAACTCGCATGTGAAAATCTTGCTGTCGGATACGACGGCAAAAAGGTGGTCGATAACATCGATTTTACAGTCGAAAGCGGAGATTATCTTTATATAGTCGGTGAAAACGGCGCAGGAAAAAGTACCCTAATGAAAACTATTTTGGGGCTTGTTAAACCTATATACGGAAGAGTTGCTTTCGGAAATGACATTAAGCAAACGGAAATAGGTTATGTTCCGCAACAAAGTAGCGCGCAAAAGGATTTTCCGGCATCAGTATATGAGATCGTTTTATCAGGATGTCTTGCAAAATGCGGGTTCAACCCTTTTTACACAAAAAAACAAAAGCAATTGGCAAAAGACAATATGGCACTGCTCGGGATATCAAATTTAGCGAAACGTTGTTATCGAGAATTGTCCGGCGGGCAGCAACAAAGGGTGTTGATAGCGAGGGCATTGTGTGCAGCGGATAAAATGATGCTTTTGGACGAACCGGTTGCGGGACTTGATCCTATCGTTACGCAAGAGTTGTATGATGTCGTCAAAGAATTAAACACGACAAAACATATGACGATTATTATGATATCCCACGATATTTCTGCCGCATTGAAAAATGCCACGCACATTTTATACGTTGGAAATCCGTGTTTTTATGCGTCGATAGAGGACTTTAAGCAAAGCGATTTTTGCAAAAAGCTCAATGGAGGAGTGCAATTATGAACGTAATAGAAAAATTGACATTGTATTTTCAATTTCCTTTCGTCAGGTATGCGCTTATTGTCGGAGTGCTTATTGCATTGTGTGCGTCTTTATTCGGAGCAACGCTAGTGCTAAAAAGATTCTCATATATAGGAGACGGTCTATCGCACGTTGCTTTCGGAGCAATGGCAGTTGCGGGAATAGCAGGATTGACAGATAATATGATTATTGTTATGCCTGTTACCATCGCAGCCGCAATACTGTTGTTGCGCGTCGGGCAAAATGCCAAAATTAAAGGTGATGCTTTAATCGCGCTTGTTTCTGTCGGCTCCCTTGCGATAGGGTATTTACTTCTAAACGTGTTCTCTGCATCGGCAAACTTGTCGGGAGACGTTTGCAGTACGTTGTTTGGCTCTACGTCGATTTTGACATTGTCAAGCACGGAGGTATGGCTATGTTTCGGATTGTCCGTCTTCGTCGTCGTATTTTTTGTGTTTGCATACAATAGGCTGTTTGCTGTTACGTTTGATGAAACTTTTGCAAAAGCGACAGGTAAAAAAGTTGAGGTGTACAACGTTGTCATAGCAGTAATTATTGCTGTAATAATCGTGCTTGCTATGAATTTGGTCGGATCGCTTTTGATATCGGCACTAATAATTTTCCCCGCGCTTTCGGCAATGAGAGTGTTCAAGAGTTTTAAATCTGTTATCGTATGTTCGGCGTGCATATCGGTGACTTGTGCCGTGCTTGGCATTTTGGTATCAATCGTTTACGGCACGCCTGTCGGATCTACGATAGTTGCTGCCGATATAGTGTGCTTTTTGGCATTCTTGTCAATAGGCTTTGTGCGTAATAAACTTGTGAGGTCGAGGTGACTATATGAAAGGAAAAAGATTTAGACATAACAAAAATAAAATTGCGATAACAATGCTTGTAATAGTTGTTTGTGCATGCGCTTTTTGTTTGGCTGCTTGTGGCGACGGAACAATGCAGGCTGATAACGTTGACGTTGATTTAAGTTCTCTTAGTGCAACCATGGTCTATGCAAAAGTAAACGATATGGTTACAAATCCCACCGCATATATAGGCAAAACGATAAAGGCAAAAGGCGTTTACGATACCAGTTATTTTGATAGAACTCAAAAGTATTACAATTATGTCGTGATTAAGGACGCAACGGCATGTTGTGCCCAAGGTTTGGAATTTAAATACTCCGGCAATTATCCCGGCAGAGGAACGGAAATAGTAATCGTCGGCGTTTTCGGAAGTTATACGGAACTCGGTGTGACGTATTATTATATTTCAGCCAATTCGCTTACGACCGTATAAGGACTTACGACGAAATGCGTGAAAAAAGCGTTCACGTTTTTTAGCGTGAACGCTTTTCCCTTTACCGATGTCGAGTTATTGCTTGTTGAGCATTGCAAAGTTTTGTTTGTTTTGCTTATAGAGGTTTTTGAATACCTCAAAGCCTTTGTCGTAAACTTTCTCTTTCAACTCAAAGTTGGGGTTAAACGTCTTTTTCGCAGGGATAAACTTCTTGATTTCGTCAAAAGAGGGGATAATGCCCATTCCTACGCCTACGCAAGCAGCTGCGCCGACTGCGCCGACGTTTTGAGGACTGTCAACCGTTTCGATGACGTGTCCCGTGATATCCGCAAGCACTTGGCAAGTGAAGTCCGAAAGTGCGCCGCCACCCACAAATCTGATGACGTCGGAGGGTTTGACTTTTTTTGCGGACGCCTCGAGCATCCAGCGTTTGTGATAGCAGATGCCTTCGAGTACCGCACGGATAAGTTCCGTCTTGCCGGTTTCCAAACTGATGTTGAAGAACATGCCTCTTGCGTTGGGATCTTCAAACGGGCAACGGTTGCCGTGCAGCCACGGAGTGAAGATGACGCCGCCGCAACCTGCTGGGATATCGTCAACGATTTCCGTCATGTAAGAGAAGAGGCTGAGGTACTTGCTTTCAAAGTCCTCTGCGATGTGTTTCTTTTGTACGTAAATGCCGCACTCGTCCAAAGCGATGTGGTCTTTCACCCATTCAAAGCATTTGCCCGACGTTTCGAGTTCTGCAAAATAGTTGTATTTTTGAGGTTGAGCCGCAACGACTGCCGCAATCATCGAAGTTACGTCAACTGCAGGCTTGTCGGTGATTGTTCCCACCCAGCCGGACGTGCCGCTGTAGATATGCGTATCGCCGACTGCCGTCGAGCCTGAGCCTACGCCGATGAGGTTTGCGTCCATACCACCGCCATAGACTTTGATGCCCTTGACGATGCCGAGTTCTTCCGCTGCCTTTTCGGTGAGCGTGCCTGCGCACTCCGTTGATTCGATAAGGCGGGGAAGATGAGCCATGTTTATACCGAACATCTTGCACATTGCCTTGCTGAAACATTTGTGTTTGAGGTCGTAAAGCATCGTTCCGAATGCCGAGTCGTGCGTCATAACGAACTCACCCGTCATGCGAGCAATCAAATATTCCTTGACGTCGAGCCATTTATAGACGCGTGCAAAATTTTCGGGTTCGTTGTTTTTGAGCCAGTTGTATTTCCAAAGCGGATCTTTTACGCTGAGCGGAGCTGCGCCCGTGATTGCCAAAGATTTGAGCAAACGACCGAGGTTTGCGCCCTCGATTTGCAAACCGAATTTGAGACCTTCTTTAATCTCTTTGGTTGCGCGCTGATCCATATAGCTGAACGCACGGTGAACGGGAACGCCGTCCTTGTCAACAAGCACCAAGCCTTGAGCTTGAGAGCAGAAGGAGATGCCTTCCACTTGGTCGGGGCGAACGTCGCAATCGTCGAAAACTCGGCGAGTGGTTTGCGCCATAGCGTCCCACCATTCTTGCGGATCTTGCTCTGCGCCGCCACCTTCAAGCACGTAAAGATTGTAGCCTTGCGATGCCGCTTTTACGATTTTGATGCTTTGATCGATTTCGATAAGACAGGTTTTGATACCGGTTGTGCCTACGTCGTAGGCAAGAACGAATTTTCCCATAAACCACCTTATGTTTAAGATAGAAATATTATAACACAAGCAAAAAATCGTGTAAATACTCAATTTGTACAATAGGATAATTGTTTATACAACTAATGAAATTTGTATTACTTTCTCGCCTATTTGACGAGTTTTGAGGCACGCAAAGCAAGCACTATAGGGGGCGTGATAAGCGAAAACGCAATCACTTCGATTGCAAAATTGAAACCGAACCACGCAAGCACGTAGTTCACCGTTACGACGGTGTTTTGCGCAATAGACGTGTTGTTGAAAAAGATAAGAGTGAAAATTGCCACGAACACCGTGTTGGTGATGACGCCCACAGCCGTCGATACGGCGTATATAATTTGGTGAAGGGCGGTGTACGTCGCTTTGTATTTCTTTTGCGATTTGGAAACGTTTACGGTTTGCTCTGTATGAGCGATATCCGCTTGCGAAATGCTATCCGATTGCAAAGAAGTGTCCGCTTGCAAAGTGTCGCTCGTTTGCAAAGACGCATCAGATGTGGCGTCGATTTGTCCGCTTGCGCTATCGACTACAAGTCTTTGATATTCGTACGGGTGTCTGCGTGCAAATGCGGTTTTGAATATAGCCTTTTCAAGACCTTTTCTCGTAAGGTAAGTCGTAACCGCTATCAAAAAACGAGGCAAAATGCACACGAGCGGATTTTGGAAAATGGGTGCGACGGGGGATGCGGCTTTGGTCGTAAACCACGCAATATAATTGATAAGTCCCATTGCAAGTCCCATAATCGCGGACGTCTTGAAGTCGCAACAGCAAGCGACGATGAGGGTTGGCAAAATCATCAACGCAAGAGTAATCGTGCCGAATTGTACCGGCACGAAACAGAATATCGTCGTCAGCGCAAGCATGAGCGCAACGAGACATATGCGTTTGATTTTTTCAAATCTCGAGGACTTTGTACTCTTTCTCATCAATGCAGAATTATACCGTTTATCGCTCATTTTGTCAAACTGTTTTCATATAACGCAAATTTTTGAAAACTGCACGAAAACGAGGTTTAATTATATCATAATCGCCGTTAAACTGTCTTTTTCGACAAAGAATAGTTTTGACATCTTTCGACGACAAAAACTTTGTTTTGACTTTTTGAGGCAGGCAAAGCAAATTTTTCGCAGCGTATAAGAGGTATAATGTCGGTATGAGAACAAGGACTTTAAACGCTCGAAAAAGAAGTTTTGATTTTGCCGATTTCAAGCCGTCGGTCAAAAGTGCGATAATCGTATCGGCGCAATGGCTTGCCATATTTTTGTTTGCGTCGGTTGATAAATTCGGCTATGCGCTGTCGCTTGCATTTGTGTGCGGACTTGTGTTTGCACGCCAAAACGTACTCGTGCTTGCGCCGTGTTTTATCATTGCCAATTGCACCTTTATGCTGTCGTGGTTTATGCTGCTATACACTTGTGCGCCGGTGCTTTTGCTGTTCGGATTATACGCGCTCTTCTTCAAACTCAAAAAGAACGTTCCGCTTTGGGCGGTCGCTCTCGTTACGCTTGTGGGAATGGTGCCGTATGCGGTGTGTTCGTGCTTGTTTGAAAAGGATTATCTGCTTGTCGGCATAAGTCTGATTATCGCCGCCGTATTTACGTTTTGTCAGGGCATAAGCGCGTATGCGGTGTTCGTACGAGGTGCGTTCCACAAGGCAACGATTGACGAAACGATATGCTCGGCAGTCGTGCTTTGCGCCGCAGGTTACGCCCTCGCAGGCGTTGGGGGATACGGATTTTACGCTTATCACGCCGTGCTTGCTTTTGGAATTTTGGGCTGTTCGGTGTGCTTTAAGCCAAGCGTTACGCTGCTTTACGGATTTCTTATGGGGCTTGGCGCAACGATAAAGTTTGCAAGTGCCGAATGGATGGGCGTTGCGGTTGCTACGGCGGCAATCGCCGTGGCGTTTTCACCGTTTACGAAGTGGTCGTCTGCTCTTGCGATGATTGCAATCGAGGGTATATGGTGGCTACTTACGGCATATTCGGGCGCAGGGTGGCAATCGCTTATAACGGTTGCGGTCGGAATTATCGCATGTCTGTGTATCCCAAAGAGCGCAATCGCAAAAGTGAAAAGTCGCACCGCCTCGGACAATCGGCACGCATACGCAGGCGTGGTGAACAGACGGAGCAGAGAGATTGCTTTCAGACTTTCGTCGGCAAGCGACGTGTTTTACGATATGTCCAAAAATCTCGAAAAAATCGCGCAATCCACGTCCGACTGCTCGCCCGAAAAACTTGCCAAAGAGGTGGCGAGAAACTTTTGCGGCAAGTGCAAGGATAGGGAAATTTGTTTTGGCGCGCTCGGCTCGGATACGGCAAGCGTAATCCAACCTATGGCAGACGCCGCGCTCAATCGAGGCAGAGTTACAATACTCGATATGCCGCCTTTCGTCACGGGGCGTTGCGCCAATATGCACTCGCTCGCATCCGTCATCAACAGCACGGCGCAAGCGTACAAACAGCGTGTGAACGAGGCGCAAAATCTTGCGATATGCAAAAGTATGATGGCGGAGCAATTTGCAGGCGTTTCGCTCGTTTTGGACTCGCTTGCAAACGAGAGCGCAGGACAGATCAATTTTGCAAATGACGGGGTTGAAATGCTCAAAAGTGACCTATTAAAGCACAATATCGTCGCAAGCGAGGTTGTTATAAGCGGCAGCGGAAACGACATGAAAGTCACTATGACGGTGCGTGCAAACGACGCTCAAAAGGCGGTTTTGCCGCGCATAGTATCGCGCAATCTTCACGCCAACATCGAGGTAGAAAAGGTGGTTGAAAGAGGGGACGGACGGCTTGTGTATCTGGCAGTCGCGCCGTGTTTCGAGGTGGCGTACGGCATAGCGCAAAAGCGCTACGACGACGAGGCGTGCGGCGATACGGTAAGCGTGCTTTGCCCCTCTCGCAACAGTCGGCTTTTTGCAATCTGCGACGGTATGGGACACGGCAAAGAGGCAAGCGAGGCAAGCGGGAACGCCGTGTGTATGATAGAAAGTTTTTATAGGGCAGGCATAGAAAGTCCCATTGCTTTAAGCCTTGTCAACAAACTGCTCAAACTCAGTTTCGACGACGTGTTTTCCACTCTTGATATTGCCGTTGTGGATATGCAATCAGGCGGTCTCGACGTGGTGAAACTCGGCTCGGCGGCAAGTTTCATTATCCGCAAAGAAAACATCGAAATGCTCTCTTGCGCCTGCGCGCCCATGGGCATACTCGACAACGTTGAAAGCATCACGTCGAGATATCAACTCTACGACGGGGATATGCTGCTTATGATGAGCGACGGCGTGTTTGACGTGCTGGAATCGAGCGGAATTGCAGAGATGATAGACAATCTTTCCACTCAAAATCCGCAGACTCTTGCCGACGAAATCTTGAAAAAGGCACTCGAAAACGGCGCAAACGACGATTGCACCGTGCTTGCTTTGCGATTGTTTGCGGTATAGTTGTTGTGTTTTGAAGTTTTTTGCTGTATAATCGAAATATGGCAAAGGATATTCAAATATATTTGAATAATTTTTTTGACAAATACGGTTTTTCGGACAAGAAAATCGGTGTCGCTTTGAGCGGCGGAAGGGACTCCGTCGCACTTGCTTATGCGCTGAAAAAGGGCGGCTACGACGTGGTTGCAATCAACGTCGAACACGGCATACGCGGCGAAAACAGCCTCAAAGACAGCGCATTCGTGCGTGATTTTTGCGTGAATTACGATATTCCGCTTTATCAAGAGAGCGTCGATTCTTTGTCTTTTGCAAGCGACAACGGCTACACCGTCGAGCAAGCGGCGAGAATACTCCGCTACAAAGTTTTTGAAAACGCGCTCGAAAAGGGCGTTTGCGACGTGGTTGCGCTTGCGCATCATCAGGACGACCAAGCGGAAACGATTTTTATGCGCATAATCCGAGGCACGGGCGTAAACGGGCTTTGCGGTATGCGAGCGGTGAGGGGAAAATATATCCGTCCGCTATTGGAATGTCCGAGGGAAGATATCGACGAGTACGTGGTGCAAAACGGCATCGAGTACGTGGATGACGAGACCAATTTCTGCACGGATTACACCCGTAATTACTTGCGTGCGGAACTTGCCGAACTCAAAAAACGCTTTCCGTCCGTTTGCAAGAACTTCGCAAGGCTTTCGCAAAACGCAGCGGAAGAAGAGGACTTTGTTAGCAAATTCATTCCAAATGTTGAGGTAGTCGGCGGCGAAGTGCGCCTCGATATTTGTGACCTTAATGACGATTTCACGGCAAAAAGGCTGATAATCAAGGCTGTCAATGCGCTCGGCGTTACGCAAGATATCGAAAGCAGGCATTTTCCGCTCGTGCTTGCGCTGACCGACGCCCAAAACGGCAAAATGATAGAACTTACGCACGGAATTTGCGTGCATAAGGACGGAAATTC
>DBJV01000013.1 GCA_002297185.1 Christensenella sp. UBA767 | reverse complement strand
AGAAAGCAAGAAAAACAAGAACGCATCCCCCGACGAGCCTGTAAAACAAGACAAAGCGGTGATTATCGCAGGCACACGCAGTTGGAATATTCCAAGCAAAGACAGCACGGAAGAAGATATAAAAGTTTTCAATAGAGAACTCGTCCGCCTTGACCTTTCCCTATCGAGCGCAAAGGCGTTGAGAAAAGACGGAGACGTGCTTATTGCAATGCTGCACTATCCGCCTTTCGAGGCAAATTATCAAAATACTCAAGTTACGGACATCCTTGAAAAATACGACGTGGATTACGTTCTTTACGGACACCTGCACGGCAAAAACGTAAGGGTAACGCCGCGCATAGAGAAGAACGGAATAGAGTATATTCTCACCTCTTGCGACCTTGTGGATAACAAATTGATTGAAGTGTGCGAAATCACGGAATAATCAAAAATTATTATAAAAATCGCTAAAAATTATAAAAGTATTATAAAAATATCGCGTTTTTAGAGTAATTTGTCAAAAAAATAAGCCGTTTCGGTGTTTTTACACCGCTACGGCTTTTTATTTTCAATATGCGAATTTTACGATTTGCAATCAAAAATTGCTTTCCGTTTTTAAGAAAATAGCAATCGTAATCGTTTATAATTTAGCAATCGGAGTTATTTTCCGTATCTACATTTTCGGCGATATTCTCTTCACCGTCATCTTCATTTTGGATAATGTTTTGAGCATTTTCAAGCAACATATCTATGCGAGCAAGCACAGCCTCTTTGCCTGTCTTTGCGGTCGAGGACGTGACGATAATATCGTTGATGCCAACGCACAATGCGGACGACACCACCGCTCTACACTTTTGCTGTTGAGCGCGAGAGAGTTTGTCCGCCTTGGTTGCGATAATCGTGAACGGAATATGATAAGCATACAAGTAGTTGATAAGCATCTTATCGTCGTCCGTCGGTTCGTGGCGCAAATCCACAAGCACGAAAACGTTGACGAGGTTTTTGCTCGTGCGCAAATAATTCTCTATAAGACCGCCCCATTTTTGTTTTTCTTGCCTGTTTACCTTGGCGTATCCGTATCCCGGCAAATCAACGAAATAATATTGTCCGTTGTTTATCTCAAAGTAATTGAGCAATCTCGTTCTGCCCGGCTCTTGCGAAGTCTTGGCAAGTTTATTCTGATTGACCATAAAATTGATAAACGAGGACTTCCCGACATTTGATTTGCCAGCAATGGCAATCTCAGGGACGTTGTAATCGGGAATATTTTTTGCGTCGGCAACCGACGTAACAAATCTTGCTTGTTTAATCATTTTTCCAATTATCCTTTGTTGCTATAGATTGCGTTTCGCATAAAAACAGCGCATTAGATGCGCTGTTTTGCTGCCTTTACGCAATTTGGTCGTCCGTTTTGGTTTCCGCTTGTTTATACACGACGATAGGCTTTTCCGTCTTGTCGATTGCGGCTTTCGTTACGATAACTTTTTCGATATTCTTCTCGGACGGAATCTCGAACATAAGTTCAAGCAACACGTCCTCGAGAATTGCACGCAAGCCTCTTGCGCCCGTATTGAGTTGGATTGCTTTTGCAGCGACCGCTCTCAACGCCTCGTCCTCAAATTCAAGCGTTACGCCGTCAAGCGCAAATTGATACTTGTATTGTTTAACGAGAGCGTTCTTCGGCTCGGACAAAATCTTAACGAGAGCGTTCTCGTCAAGCGCATTGAGTCCGACGACGATAGGCACACGACCGACAAATTCGGGAATAAGCCCGTATTTGATGAGGTCTGCAGGTTGCAAAGCCTCGATAAGCTCGTCGTAGCGATAATCCACCGTACCTTTGACCGCAGAGCCGAATCCGAGCTTGGAATTGTCCTTTCTTTGGTCGATAATCTTGTCCAAATCGACGAATGCACCGCCGCAGAGGAACAAAATGTTGGTCGTATCCAATTGGTAGCACTCTTGGTTGGGATGCTTTCTTCCGCCTTGAGGAGGAACGCTTGCAACCGTGCCTTCGATGATTTTGAGCAATGCCTGTTGCACGCCCTCACCGCTTACGTCGCGCGTAATGGACACGTTTTCGCCTTTCTTTGCGATTTTGTCTATCTCGTCGATATACACGATGCCGACTTCAGCGCGTTTCAAATCGCCGTTGGCGGATTGAATGAGTTTGAGAAGGATATTTTCGACGTCCTCGCCGACGTATCCAGCCTCTGTGAGCGTTGTTGCGTCCGCAACTGCAAACGGCACGTTGAGAATCTGAGCAAGCGTCTTTGCAAGCAAAGTTTTACCCGAACCCGTAGGACCGAGCAAAAGAACGTTGCTCTTTTCGATGACTACGTCATCGCTGTTTTTGCTCTTCATTTGATTGATGCGCTTATAGTGGTTATACACGGCAACAGACAACACTCTTTTTGCACTGTCCTGACCGATGATATATTCATCGAGTTTTGCCTTGATTTCCTTCGGCGTATAAAGACTAATGCCGTCGTTTGCGGTTTTTTGGTCTTTTTTGCCGAGCATATAAACGCACTCGTCAATACATTCGTTGCAGATGTTTATGCCGTTGGGACCGCTGATAATCGTTTCGACTTCGCTTGCACCCCTTCCGCAGAAACTGCAATGTTGTTCTCTATGATAATTTTCCATATCTATTTATATACTCTAATCCTCGACAAGTTATACCTGCCGAACGTTACGTTTTTATAAAACGTATTTGCTTATTTTCAAATTTACTTTCTCGAATAGAAAATCTTATCGACGATGCCGTATTTTTCCGCCTCTTCAGCGTTCATATAGAAGTCACGGTCCGTATCGATTTCGATTTTCGAGAGCGGCTGAGACGTGTTTTGCGCAAGAATGTCGTTGATGCGCTTTTTGGTCTTAAGAATCTCGTTGGCTTGGATTGCGATATCGCTTGCCTGACCTTGAGCGCCGCCGAGAGGTTGATGAATCATAATTTTTGCGTTTGGCAAGGAATATCTCTTTCCTTTTGCGCCCGACGAGAGCAAGAATGCTCCCATAGACGCAGCCATACCTATGCAAATTGTGGAAACGTCGCACTTGATGTAGTTCATCGTATCGTAAATCGCAAAGCCTGCGGAAACGGAGCCGCCGGGGCTGTTGATATAAAGGCTGATATCCTTGGTGGAATCTTTGCCCTCGAGATAAATGAGTTGCGCAACGACGAGATCTGCAATGTTGTCGTCGATTTCGCCCGTCAAAAAGATAATTCTGTCCTCGAGCAAGCGAGAATAGATGTCATAAGAGCGTTCGCCTCTGCCCGTTTGTTCGATAACCATAGGTATAAGTTGATTTCTGATGTTCATTGTATCCTCCGACCGCCTTGTGCGGTATCGTTCGATTTTGGTTGCAAGAGCGTTCAAAACCTCTAAAATTACGCGATTTTGCGGCATTTTCGAGATTTTTCGCACTAATTGCAATATTTGGTTTGCTTATACGCTTTCCGCTTGCAAAACGTTGCAAGCGGAAAGACGAGCATATATGTTTTTGTCAAAACACTTAAATTTTACACAAAGCCTTCGCTACTTATTCTGCGTCGGTTGCGGGTTTTGCTGCTTTTTTGGTGGTTTTTTTGGCAGCAGGTTTCTTTTCCTCGGTCTTTGTGTCGTCTTTTACTTCAACTTCTGCGTCCGCTTTCTTTGCAGTAGTCTTTTTTGCAAGGTTCTCTTTGGTGAGCATGTCGAGAAGTTTCTCGTTCATGATGGAGTTGACGATATAATCAACTTGTTCTTTGTGGAGAGATTTCTTGAATTCTTCGACGGTTTGAGAGCTTTGCTCTGCAAATTTTGCCATCTTCTCTTCGATGTCTTTGTCCTCGATCGTGAGGTTTTCCGCCTTGATGAGAGCCTCCATAACGAGACGCACTTTGACGGTCTTTGCCGCTTGATCTTTGTATTGATCGACAAGTTGGTCTCTCGTCATGTTGAGATATTTGAGGTAATCTTCAAGTTTGAGACCTTGGTACATAAGACGATATTCAAACTCGTGTACCATTTCGTCTGCCTCGCGCTCGATCATTGCCGCAGGAACTTCAACCTTGGAAGAATCGACGATCTTTTCAACCACTTCGTCCTCAAAATCTCTGTCTGCCTTCTCTTGTGCCTCTTTGGTGAGTTGTGCTTTTACGTCTGCTTTGTACTCTGCAAGAGTGTCGAACTCGGAGATTTCTTTTACGAATTCGTCGTCAACGGTCGGCAATTCTTTGACTTTGACAGCCTTGATAGTGCAAGTGAACACTGCCTCTTTGCCTGCAAGATTTTCCGCTTGATAGTTCTCGGGGAAAGTGACTTTGACGTCTTTGACTTCGCCTGCTTTGACGCCTACGAGTTGATCTTCAAAGCCGGGGATAAACGTGTTGCTGCCGAGTTCGAGATCATAGTTCTCTGCGCTGCCGCCTTCAAACTTCTCACCGTTTACGCTACCGACGAAATCCATCGTGACGGTGTTGCCGTTTGCGGCTGCGGTCTCGACTTCGATAAGACGAGCTTGTTTTTCTTGCTCTTGAGCAATTCTTTCATCAACTTGCTTTGCCGTGACTTTGACTGCTTTCTTTGCCACGTTCAAGCCTTTATATTGACCGAGAGTAACTTCGGGTTTGACAACCATAACGATTGAATACTTAACGCCGCCATCGTCCGTCATATCGACGTCGCATACGCTATCGACTGCTACGAAATCGTATTCGTCCTTGGTTTCGAGTTCGTTCAAAGACGCATCAATGAGTTCGTTTACGGCATCGCTGAAAAATACGCCTGCGCCATACATTCCCTCAATCACTTTTTGAGGTGCGTGTCCTTTTCTGAAACCGGGAACTGCGTATTTGTGTTTCGTCTTTTCATACGCTTGCTTGATTGCCGTGTTGAAAGCGTCCTTGTCAACCACGTAGTTGAACTTGACTTGGCTCTTTTCCAACTTTTCTACTGTGTAGTCCATTTGTCCTCCATTCCGACGCGCATTGGCGCATACGGATATATATTTTCATTACAAGTAGTAGAATTATATCATACGCGCACATAAAAATCAAATATTATTGCGTGGTATTGTGTCACATTTTTGCGATTTTTATTGTAAAAATCCGCGCTTTTTGCTATCATAATCGTATGGGTAGCGACTTATTTGCATTAAACACGCTTGCAAAAGAACTCAATTCATCCCTGCAAGGCGCGAGAATAGACAAAATTCAACAACCCGAAGTTGACGAGTTGCGCTTTTTTATGCGCTCGAAAGGCAAAAACGTTTGCCTCGTTCTTTCGTGCAACGCAGGCGCGCCCCGTATTCACCTCACGCAAAGCAAAAAACAAAGCCCAATGGTTGCTCCCAACCTTTGTATGCTTATGCGCAAATACCTTCTCAACGCAAGCATCGAGCAAATCGGCATCTACAATAACGACCGCATTATTTATCTCAAATTGAATGCGAAAACCGAGATGCGCGACGACGCCACGTTCTATCTTTTCGTTGAGATTATGAACAGGTATTCAAACATCGTTTTCACGGACGAAAACCTTGTGATTTTGGATGCGGTCAAGCATCTTCCGCTCGACGTCGAGCGCAATCACGTCGTATTGCGAGGCGTTAAATATTCACCTGTAATTCAAAAGAAAACCAGTTATCTAACCGATTGTTTCGGTGTTTTTGACAATTTTTCGGGCGGCGACTTGCACAAGTTTATTCAAGACAATATTTCGGGATTTTCGGGAGCGACGATAAACGAGTTTTTGCTCCGTGCAAATCTCGATACGTCCGTATCTTCCCTGTCCCAAAACGACAAGGAAAGACTATATAAAACGCTTGAGGAATTTGCGGCTTTCGATACTTATTCACCGAGTTTTCAGCCCTGTATTATTGGCGGAAAAGACGCGTATCCAATGGTTTACCGCTCTCTTGCCGACGAGGACAAGAGCAACGTACGCAAATTCGCTACGATGAGTGAGGCGTACGACGCACTCACCACCGATTGCGACAAGGATATCCGCAACAAAGCGCGCTTGAAATCGCTTGCGACCATTGCAAAACGCTTGCATCAAAAGGTAGAAAAGAATATCGCCATAGATTTGCAACGCCTCAAAGAGTGCGAGGATATGGACACCCTAAAGTTGTACGGTGAACTTATCGTAAGCAATATTTACCGCATCAAAAAAGGCGACGAGAGCGTGAAATGCCTCAATTATTACGACAATACCGAAGTGGTTATTCCGCTCGACGCGCGCCTTACGCCGTCCAAAAATAGCACCGCTTATTATACAAAGTATAATAAACTTAAAAGAGCAAAGGAATTTGTCAGCAAAAAATTGATTGAGGACAGGGATTTGCTCGAATACGTCAAGTCTATCGAAGAGGAAATTGCCTCGCTCCCCTACGAGAGCCAAACGAGCGCAATCGAGGAAGAGTTGGAACTTCTCGGCGGCACGAAAAAGAAATCGCAAAAGAATAAAGTGCGCAGAGAAAAGCCCGAACCGCCCTACGTTTACGTCATTGACGGATTCACCGTTTACAGAGGCAAGAATAACATCCAAAACGACGAATTGACTTTCAAAATCGCATCGTCGAGCGATATCTGGATGCACCTCAAAAACGAACACGGCGCACATACGATTATCCTGACGGAAGGCAAAGAAGTCCCCGAAAACGTGCTGAAAATCGCAGGCGAAATCACCGCAAGCACAAAACAGGCAAGTCAAGAGGTTGACTACACCGAACGCCGCAACGTCAAGCGCAAACCCAACGGACATCCCGGTCAAGTCATCTACGTCAACTACAAAACGCTTATTGCAACGCCAAACGAGCATAAAGAGTTGCTGAAATAAAATATTCAATAGCAAAGTCCTTTACTCTTCACTATTGTAATTTTGCGACGAGTAAAAAAGTATCGGCAACAAAGAAAAAATGACGATAAATAAAATATCAATATCATCTTATAAAAAACAACAAAACTAAAAACTATATGAAAAAGCCCTCTTTTCGAGGGCTTTTTTGATATAAAATTATGTCATTTTTGAGGATAAACGTAATTTTATTACGTCGTTTTGCGGCAATCGAGATTATTCGCTTATTACGCCGTCGCGGAGATTGTCCGCAATCTCTTGGCTGACTTTGTTGGCTTGCTCTTCGCTCAAAACCGCCTCTTCGATTTTATCGTCGGATACAGATTCTTTGTCGATTGATGCGACTTCTTCAACGGATTGTTCAACCATTTCGTCAACAAATTCGTCCTCTTCGGTTTCTTGCTCTGCGATATCGACGTCAACGCCCTCTTCGACTTTTGCGAGTTTCTTGGGAGCTGCGGACGGGAACAATGCAAAGAAGTGACTTCCCTTGCACACGAAGATTTCACGAGCAATGATCATGCACACAAATGCAAGAGTTCCGCCAAACGTAACGTCGCTCATATAGTGTGCGCCTACCACGATACGGCTGATTGCAACGAGCATCGTGATTGCAATCGGGATAATCCAGCATGCAATTTTGACGCCTTTTTTGCTCTTTTCACTCTTGAAATCCATGACATCGGGAAACATAATGAGCGCATACGACATACCGGCAGCACAGGTGTGACCGGACGGGAAAGACTTGAATGCGTCACTTGCGCCGGGATATACGTCTGTAAACATTTTTATAATATCATCGGTAGGCTGACCGTTGCTGATATACCACGGAGTGTAACCTTGCACGACGTTTGTATCGATGAGAAGTTGACCTACGTCCGAGTTGATTGCTCTGTATCTCATACGACCGACGGGGTCTTTGATAATCATAATGAGGATATTTGCAACGACCACCGCCGAAACAACCGCAATAACCCACCAAATAAGTTTTTTGAGAGTATCTGCTTTGAGATTCTTGAATGCCAAGATATTGAGTGCTTGGAATGTGAGTGCAATAAGCCACTCTATTGCCATAACCGCGCCGTCATGACGGAATTCATAGACAACTGCGCCTGCGGTAGAGCCGACTTGCGCCGCCGCATGCTCGAGAACGTATTTGAAGGTGTCTTTGAGATAGAACCACCATGCAACCGCACCTGCAACCGCAAATACCACGGCAAGCGTTACGCCCCACCATTTTTGGTCGTACATTCTTGCGAAGAACCAG
Organism: Christensenella sp. UBA767; assembly: GCA_002297185.1. GTDB lineage: Bacteria > Bacillota > Clostridia > Christensenellales > CAG-917 > CAG-475. The sequence goes on along the minus strand of DBJV01000013.1, from coordinate 1,053 downwards.
CACAAAATCGCCGTGCATACTGCAAGTACGATATAAATCGGTGACGTTCCCACAGCCTCGCCGACGACACCGTAAAGATCGTTTGAGATATACTCGCCCGATTTCAATGCGTTTTTGGTGAGAATTTGACTTACTTGGAAATCAAATACGGACGCTATCGCAATAAGTGCGGCAAAAATTGCCACAAACAAAACGATTGCGATAATCGTCTTATTTTTGAGAGAAAGAGATTTCATAAAATCACCCTTATGAGTTTTGTTTATTTAATATACAAATTTTACCATATTATTGCCACATTTACAAGACAAAATCTGAAAATTGCCATTATTAGGTCAAATTTGACGTATTTACAATAAAAGTATTCTAAATTTTTGATAAAATTGAAATACATTTTAGAAAAAATCTGCCGTTTTCAACAAATACTTCCCTTCGCCTATTGACATATGCGCATATGTTCTATGAACAAAACGAGAGTACGTTTTCAAAATGATATGAAAAATCGAGAGTGCATTTTTCAAAAGAATATAAAAAAACGAGAACGAGTTTTCAAATAAATACGGTGTTATTATTAATGACCAAGATAAAAAGCAGTAAAAATAATAAGGACTTTGAGGCATTTTCAACATAAAAAAACAAACGCTCAATCGAGTGTTTGTTTTTGTTCATATTGCCCCGCACCGCCGTGTGATGCCATTTTATAAACCCGCCGTTCGAGCAGGGTGGGTAAAGACTACCGTGCGGTATCTGCCTTCCTCCGATATAAATGAGGCCTGACATCTCCGCATAATGTCGGACGCGTCATCCCGTATAAAATTTGTGGTTCAAAACATAGCATCATCACAAACTTAGCAGGAAACTTTTATCATCTTCAATATACCATATATGTGATATGATTGCAATACCCAATTTTTGTAAAGATTGCATTTCTTCCCTATTTTTGCGAAAAACAAATGTTCTAACGGTATTAAATTTTAAATACGTGCAAATATTTACAATCTAATAGAGTGCGTCGTAACTCCGCTAAATGATAGTTAACCCCCTCTTTCCGGACAC
>DBJV01000032.1 GCA_002297185.1 Christensenella sp. UBA767 | reverse complement strand
TGTCCGGAAAGAGGGGGTTATCTATTTAGAGGAGTTACGACGATTTTTGCTCATATACTGTTGCGTAGCAAAAAATATCACTCTCGTTTTGCGAGAATATTACTACAAAAAAAGCACTTGCGCTTGCAAGTGCTTTTTTTAATTAGGTTTGGGTTGATTACTCTTTGTTGTCGTCGTATTTGTCGCGCTTTGCGTCGAGGGAAGGAGTTTCAACGGGGGTTGCAACTTTCTTTTCTTTCTTCTTCGCAATCGGCTTTCTGACCTTGCGGACGATATAGACGATAACTACGATGATGATGAGCAAGCCGAGGACGATTGTCGGGATCATCCACCACAATGCCTCTGTGTTGAACGTACGATCCGGCGTTGTGTTGTTGTTGTCGTTGTTGTCGTCATCGTCGCCTGTACCCTTGCTTTCGGAAGAAACGGTACGTTTTTGGACGTAATCGCTTTCTTCTGCTGCATCGTAATCGTTTTCGTCAATCTTTCTGATTGTTACGTCGTCGAACATTGCATAGCCGCTGGTGAGACCTGTCACGACCGTTTCGCCGCCTACTTCGTTGGAAGTGTATTTGCCGAGGGAGAGTTTGAGCGATACCGAGGTTACGTCCTCGTTGAGAGTCTTGACATAGAACTTGTACTCAACGAATCCTGCGTCGTCTGCGGTGCGGATGGACTTGAAGATGAAGGGGTTGTCCGTTTCGTTTGCAGAACCGAGATAGAGTTCTACAAATGCGCCGACCGTTTCGTCATCTTCGGGTACTTCGATGCCGTACGTTCTTACGAATACGCTGACTTCATAGTAGCTTTGCTCTTTCATCGTTACGGATGAGCCGCTGTAGGTGTATGCGCTCTTTTCCATATTGTTGATGACGAGCATTTGCTTGCTGTTGTTGTGTGCATAAAGCTCGGATACGGGGATCCAGTTTTTCTCTTGCATTTCGACGAGTTTTGCCTTTTGGAGAGCCTCAACGACTTGGTCTTTGTCCATGTCTTTGTACTCGTCTTTGTCTTTTGCATCGTCGTATTCCTTATCGGAAACGGTGATGTCGTCAATCTTGTAATCTTTGCCGAGGATGCCGACGTATTCGACACCGTTTATGTTCTTCACCTCGTAGTATGCGCTGTCTGCATAGATAACGCCGCTCTTGGTGTTGCTCGAACTTTGGTTGGTTCCTGTCGTGCCTGTCCAGCCGTTGGGGGTGGAGAGGGAGCCTCTGGACTCAATCGTGCTGGAGAGTGAGTCAAAGCTGTCGGTGAGGAAGGAGAGTTTGTGAACTTCGTTGCCTTCTTCCGCTTTGTTGTAGTCTGCCTCGTCGATTGAGGTGTAGTAGATGTTGTCGAAGAACACGTTGCCGGTGGACGCAGCCTTTTGTGCTTTGATAGCGGCTCTGATTTCGTCATCGGTCTTGCCTTCGTATTCGGCGTTGCCCTTTGCTGCCTCGACTTCTGCATCCGTCACTTCGATGTTTGCGTAATCGACGTTTTCACCGAGCCACAAGTTGAGTTTTGTGGAAACGCTCGTTTGACCGACTTCGATGTAGAAGGTGTATTTTGTCCAAGCGGAATTGCCGTCGTTGACAATCTTGAAGGAACTCGTGCCGGAGGTGAGTGAGGACTCGCCTGTGAGATATACGGTTGCAGTCGTTGCGCCTTGCGTCTTGACGTACAAGGAAATCTTGTAGTAGGTGTTTGACGAAAGTGTTATGCTGGATGACGTGAAACCTGCAGCATACGGAGTCTTGCCGGTCTTGTTGCCGATTGCAAGCACGTGACCTTTGTCGCCGGGGAGTGAGCCGAGTTCAAGTTCGGTTGCATTCTTGCCGACTGTGGGGTAGAAGTTGCTGAGGTTGACGTCGCCGTTGTATTGGAATACCGTCTTTGCTTGATTGCTCGGAACGAACGTGAACGTGCCGTCGTCGTTTGTGTGTTGATTGAATTTGATCACGCCTGCGACGAGGTCGGACTCTTCCGTGTTTGCGCCGAGTTTGTTGTCGCTGATTGTCCAGTCTGACGGGGTTGCTGCGATCGTTTGATCTTCGAGACCTTTGCCTTCTTCGAGTTTGTCGTCGTCGATGTCATAATCGTCGAAGCTGCCGTTCGTGAATGCGTAAGAGGTGCTGGACGTGAGGTCGATAGACTTCGTATAGGTGCCGGTCGAAGTGTTGCTGTAAGTGGAGTGGGAAATCGTCTCGCCGCTGAAGTTTGCAACGTACATTGCGCCTTTTGCGAGGGTGGACGACGTCCAACGAGTGCCTGTGCCGAGCGTAAACTTGAGAGCGATTTCGACGTCTTTGTCGTTTGCGCCTGCGATTACCGCGGTGATTTCGCACCAGTCGTTTTGATATTCGTCGTAATCCGCAGTGTTGACCTTGGAGAACGTTGCCAAAGTGGTGTCGTCTTCATATTCGCCGTCTGCGTTCTTGTTTCTTTGGAGAACGTAGATGTATGCGCCGCTCGTGGATTTGATGTCTTGCGTCTTAACCCAGAAGGAGAAACGATAGTAGTTGTTTGCCTTGACAGTGTAGTTGCGTGTTTCCACTTCGTAATAGCTGTCGGAAGAGGAGTAGAGCATGTAAGCGCGCTTATTGACAATCTCATAGGGGAGTTCGGGATAAGTGAGACCGCTGATATGCTCGGTGTCGTGTGCGAAGGAATCTTCGTTTTCAATGCTTACGACGCCTTCGGAGATGTAACCGTCGATGACTGGGTTGGTCTTTTTGGTGGTGTCGTAGTTGCTCTTCCAGCCAGTCGGTGCGCCGTTGCCGATAGACGCAACCACGCCGGGTTTCGTGCTGTCGGTGGAAGTTGTGTCGAGAATGTTCTCGAGCAAGTTGTCGGTGGTGGTAAGGTCAACGATAAGACCTCTCAAATCGTCGTTGCCTTCGCAATCGAGAGAATTGTCGGTTGCTTTCTTGACGGAAGTGCTTTCCGCAGGAAGAGTTTCACATTCGGTGAGTTTGAGTTCGTCAATGAACGCCCAACCGTTTGAGAACGTGCCGTTTGCGTTGTAGAGCGTCGTCTTGCTGCTGCTTGACGGGCTGAGTTCGCAACTTGCGGACGTATTGCTGTTGGTGCCTTCCGTGCCGAGCCACACGTTAATGTTGTAGCTGTAGTTCTTGAATTGGTTGCCTTTGATGTAGAAGGTGTAAGTTCTCCACTCGCCGGTGGTGTTGCCTTCGACCGTTCCGTCAGAGTAACCCTTGTCGCCACTTACGGTGATTGCCGTGTTGCCGACGAGGTAATCTTCGGATTTTCTTGCGGAAATGCCTTTGATTACGATGTCTTTGCCGTCGCTACCTGTGAGGATAAGGGATACGCCTGCGCCGTGGATATTGTACGTGAAGATATCCAAGGAGAGAGCATAAGTCTTGTTACGCTCGATTGTGATCGTGCGAGAGGACTTGATGCTTTGTGCGGTCAAGATTTGTTGAGAGAGCATAAAGACGTTGGAGCCTGCGATTGCTGCCGCACGCTCGTCGGTGAAGATGCTGTCTGCGATGTCGCCGAGCATATCTTTTGCCGCATTGTAATCAATCTTGTCTTTGCTGCCGTCTTTTTGGAGAGTGTATTGCTTTGCGTAGTCTGCGTAGTTGTCTGCAAACTTGGTAAGGTCGATGATGCCGTTGTGTCTGTATGCAGACGGTGCGGGATCGTCCTTGCCGCTGTTGCCGGATACCAAAGACCAGCCGTTGGGTGCGCCGGAAGAGGAGATCGTGGTCGTACCGAAATCGAAACGTCCGTTGGGGACTTTCAATGTTGCGGTTGCGACGAACTCGTTGCCGTTGCGCTCAAGCTCGACTGCATCGGTGTAAACTTTTTCCGCAGTCTCTTCCTCGGTGTCCTCGAGTTTTTCGAGAATGAGGTTGTCGAATACTGCGTAGCCCGTGCTTAAACCGGTCTTGTCGGACGAGGTGCATCTACCCAAACCGAGCATGACGTTGAGGGAAGTGGAGGAAACGGGAGACGCCTCGAGGAGGATCTCGTAGGTTTTCCATTCGCCCTTGGTGTCGATGCCTTTGATTTCGGCATAAGTGTTGGAGCTTACGTAAATGCGAGCGCCGCGTGCCTCTTCGTTGTCGCCGCCGATGTTGTATGTGAGGACATCGACTTTGAGTCTGTAATAAGCACCCTTGGTGAGCGTGAAGGAAGTGGAGGTGTAGCCGTAAGCCGTCGGACCGTGAATGGTCTTGCCGTCTTCGTCTTTACCTTCTTCGGGCATATACACCATAAGGGAGTGCTTGTAAATGCCGCGATCGTCGTATCTGCCGTTTACGTTGAGCTTATTGTACAACTCGTCTTGCTCGTCGTTCCACTTGCTCTTGTTTGCGTCGTAGAGCGCTTTGTCAAGACTGATAACGCCTGCAGTTACGTCGGACTTGTAATCGCCGGAAGAGTACATCTTCGCGCCCGACCAACTCGTAAGAGAACGAGGGTAGGACGTGGAGGTGGTGTCGATCACGTGGAAGTCGCCGTTTTTGACGAGGAGATCTTTGGTCTCTTCGTACTTGGTCGAATCCGTCGTGGAGCCGTTTCCGTTGTCGTCTTTGTTGCAAGCGACAAACATGCACGATGAAAGTACGATAATCGCAATCATCATAAGTGCTAAAACTACAAATTTTTTCTTGTTCATACCAAACCTGTAAAAGATTTATTTTGCTCGGACTTTCGTCCTTTATTGTTGCTCAATCGATTGATTACCTTGCCCACGCCTCTGCGTATATACACGCGACGCACGCACGATAATTATCAATATGCTTTGTTATTCTAATACAAATACATTATTTTTGCAATAAAAATTCATACTTTCCCGCAATTTAATAAAAATAAAAGTATGCAATCCTATCTATCTGCGCCTTCGATTATGGCGCAAAACTGTTTCAAATATAACCGTCAAGGGCAAAAACTCTCGGGCGGAAGGCAAATCGCCGTTATCCTTGCAGGACTTGCCATAGGCGTGGTTACGGGGCTTTTCGGGGCAGGAGGCGGTATGCTCACCGTGCCTGCGTTGACGTTTATAGCAAAACTCGACGAAAAGCATTCGCACGCAACGGCAATTGCCGTAATCTTGCCGCTGTGCCTTATAAGTTCTATCGTTTATGCGCTGGGCGCGACCTTTGAAAAAGGCGTTATTTTGCCCACCGTTCTCGGTGTCACGGCAGGTGGCGTGATAGGTGCGCTGCTGCTGAAAAAGATGTCGAACGGGGCGATATCTTTCCTGTTTTACGCACTTATGCTGTTTGCAGGGCTGAAAATGATATTTTGACAAAAAACAACGTTTAATCGAGGCTTTTATATCGATAAACATATACTTTTTGCAAAAATGAGGTGATTATGCAGTTTTTGTATTTCGTTTTGGCAGGCATTGCGGGCGGCATTTTGGCAGGTATGGGAATGGGCGGAGGAACGCTCACTTTGCCGCTTTTGGTGGTTGGTCTCGGGGTGGGACAACTCACGGCGCAGTTTGCAAATCTCGTGGCGTTTTTGCCGTCGGGGTCGGTGGCTCTTTGCGTGCATATAAAGAACGGACTTGTCAAAAAAAACAACCTGTTGTCCTTGCTGTTGCCTGCGGTGATTTCGTGTATCGTTTGCTCGTTTTTCGCAACCAAAATAGACGGCGAATTGCTTAAAAAACTATTCGGCGGATTTTTGATTGCCATTGCTGTTGGCTCGCTCACCGCAAAAGTCGTAAACAAAAAGGGGTGAGGGAGGCTTTTGATACGTTTATGATGCGGCGAAAACGTTAGAAAAACATTAAAAAAACATCAAAATTTCCGTAAATTTCAAAAAATGGGGTATTTACATTGTAAGATTTGTAATGTATAATTATTTTAATCTTTAATTTTATGACGAAGGATTGGTTTTATGACAATTCCATTGAGGACTTTCCGCAGGGGCATTCATCCTCCTGCGAACAAGTTTACGAAAGACGTACCTCTTGAAGAATTTCCTATTCCCGACAAGCTATACGTGTCGCTTTCTCAGCATATCGGCGCGCCTGCAAAAGCTATAGTGCAGGTGGGCGATCACGTTGACGAAGGACAACTTATAGGTGAGGCAAACGGGTTTGTTTCGGCAAACGTGTATTCGCCTGTATCGGGAACGGTAAAATCGTTCGTAACCTTGCCTACAGCAACCGGACAAGACGCTTTGCACGTGGAAATCGAAAACGACTTCCTGTACACGACGCAATCGCTCAAACCTCTCAAAGACCCGACCAAAGAAGAGATTATCGAAAGGGTTAAAGAGGCTGGTATCGTCGGTATGGGCGGCGCGACTTTCCCAACGCACGTCAAATTGATGCCCAAAGAGAAAGTGGATACGCTTATCATAAACGGCGCGGAATGCGAGCCTTATATCACTTGCGACTATCGCCTGTTTATGGAAAAAGCTCCCACGATTATCAAGGGTATCAAACTTTTGATGAAGGCGCTCGACGTTCAGCACGCGTACATCGGCATCGAGGCGAACAAGCTTTCCGCTATCAGGTATCTTACGAGTCTCGTTCCCGATGATATCGACGTGATGAAACTCAAGACAAAGTATCCGCAAGGCGCGGAAAAGCAACTTATTTACGCTATCACGCACAGGGTTGTGCCTACGGGCGCACTTCCGTCGAGCGTTGGTTGCGTGGTTTGCAATGCGCATACGACGTACTCGGTGGCGAGAGCAGTGCTTTTCGGCGATCCGTGCTATAAGCGCGTTATGACTGTGTCGGGCGGCGGCGTTGCCAATAGAGGCAATTTCTGGGTGCGCAACGGGACGACGTATCAGTTCGTTTACGACACTTGCAGAGGGTATAAGACCGAGGACGTTACGAGAAAAGTGGTCAGCGGCGGTCCGATGATGGGATTTGCGCAAGCGGATTTGCGCTCGACTTGCACGAAAGGCACGTCTTGCTTGCTTTTCCTCACCAAGAAGGAATTTAACACAAGTCCGACCACGCCTTGCATCAGTTGCGGAAAATGTATCCTCAACTGCCCGATGTCGCTCGTGCCGAGAGAAATCGAAAAGGCTGTGGAAAAAGAGGACTTCGAAGGCACTTTCAAGATGGGCGTGCTTAACTGCATTGAGTGCGGCGCATGCTCCTATTCGTGTCCTGCAAAGCGACCGCTCGTTCAGGCGATGCGACTTGCTAAGAAAGAAATTAAGACGAGGGGGATAAAGTGATATGCCAAAATATATAGTTTCCTCTTCGCCGCATATATCTACGACGTTCACGACGAGAAAAATGATGCTGGACGTCATTATCGCGCTCGTTCCTGCGACCGTGGCAAGCATTTTGCTTTACGGATTCTATCCGCTTTGCATGATGATACTTTGCGTAGGTTCGTGCGTGTTCGCGGAGTGGCTGTTCAACGTAATCGGAAAACGCTATCAGAGCGTGGGCGATTTGTCGGCGGTGGTTACGGGTATGATACTCGCGCTCAATCTTCCGCCTGTCGTGCCGTTCTACGTGCCTATGGTGGGCGGTTTCTTTGCCATTCTCGTGGTGAAGATGCTCTTTGGCGGCATCGGCAAGAATTTTGCAAATCCGGCAATTACCGCTCGTATATTTTTGCTTTTGTGCTGGACGACGGTTATGACCAACTTTGTCGCTCCAATCGACCTCAAAGATGGCGCAAACCTTTTCTCATTCTTCAATCAAGCGGTGAATATCGATATCAGCGCAATCACGAGCGCAACTCCGCTTGCAGGAGTTAAATCTGCAGTAAAGACGGGTGCGAATCCTGCGCTCGGACTTAACGCGCTCGATATGTTCCTTGGAAGAATAGGCGGCAGCGCAGGCGAGGTAAGCACTCTTGCAATCCTCATCGGCGGCATTTACTTGCTTATCCGCAGAGTTATAGACTGGCGTATTCCGGCGCTTTATATAGGTTCGACGGTGGTGTTTACCGCAATATTCTTTGCCGGCAGCGGTTACGTGGGAGAGTACATCTGGACGTACTTGCTCGGCGGCGGTCTTATGTTCGGCGCGTTCTTTATGGCAACCGACTATGCGACATCGCCAAAGACTTGCCTTGCAGTCGTAATCTACGGCGTGGGACTCGGGTTCTTGACGGTGATATTCAGAAAGTACGGAACTATGAACGAGGGCGTGTCCTTTGCGATACTCCTTATGAACGTGCTTACCCCGTTGCTTGACAGAATTATGCCCAGAGCCTTCGGCGCACCAAAGAAGAATAACTTTGCAAAACTCACCAAAAAACATAAAAAAGACGACGCTGAAGTCGCCGTTGAAGGAGGTGCGAAATGAGCGATAAAGACGAAATTGTGCAACAAGTCGCACCCGAAAACGCAGAAAACGAAAGAGTTGAAAGCACTACTAACGAAGTCGCGGAAGTGCAATCGCAACAAGAAAACGGCACCGAAAATACGCAAAATATCGTTGAAAACAGCGCAGAAAACGTGCAAAACGGCGGCGATAACAACGCCAAAAACGGCGGCGATAACAACGCCAAAAACGGCGGCGATAACAACGCCAAAAACGGCGCGAAAACCAAGAAAAAATTTAAGCTCGGAACGGTTGGTAAATGCACGCTGGTGCTTGTGGTGATTGCGGTTGTCGCAGGCATTTTGCTTGGCGTTGTGAACTGGCTTACGTACGTCGATCCCGACAGCGTGATTATCGAAAAGTGCGCTGCGGTGTATTGCGTGTCTGCGGACAGCGTGAGCAAAAACGAAGATAGGGTATATACCTACAAGAATACGAAGAACCTCGTCAAGTCCTGTTTCGAGGCAAAGGATGAGAGCGGAAACGTACTCGGATATTGCTATTATTCCGTCGGCGCAGGCGCAAAAGACGGCGAAATAGAGTTGCTCGTCTATATTGACGCAAGCGGCGTAATCAAGGATATCGAAGTATATGAACAGGGCGAAACGGCAGGCTATTTCGACAGAGTGGAAAAAGCCAATAAATCCAAATACGTCGGCTTAGATATCACAAAAATCGATAGATTGACACTTCTTCCGTCGGGTAGCGAACCGACTGCGGAGGGCGAAGTTGCGGCGGTCAGCCAAGCGACTTATACCTCTACGGGATATCACAACGCGGTTGCCTCTGCGGTGTATGCGTATCTTGCGGCTATGGGAGGTAATGCACAATGAAAAAGAATGCTAAATTGCAAATAATTTCAAACGGCATCCTCGCTCAAAACCCGACGTTCAGACTCGTTTTGGGTATGTGTCCGACGCTTGCAATCACTACGAGCGCATTCAACGGCTTGGGCATGGGACTTGCGGCAACGCTGGTGCTTATCTGCTCCAACGCGCTCGTGTCGCTGCTACGTAAAATCATACCCGATAAGGTGCGTATCCCTGCGTACGTGTTGATTATAGCAACTCTCGTTACGTTGCTTGAAATGATACTGAAAAGATTTATCCCCACGCTGTATAGCGCGCTCGGTATTTATCTGCCGCTCATAGTGGTCAACTGTATCATTTTGGCAAGAGCGGAGGCTTTTGCAAGCAGCAACAAAGTGGGCGACAGTATGCTTGACGGTTTGGGAATGGGACTCGGATTTACTCTCGCGCTTACCGCACTCGGTTTCGTAAGAGAGTTTATAGGCAACGGAACGTTGTTTATGGGAAGTCTCGGTAGCGTGAGTTTCGGCGTGAAACTCGGAGCGTTGCCCGATTACGCGCTCAAATTCTTCGTGTTGCCGGCAGGCGGATTCCTTACTCTCGGGCTTGCGATGGCACTCGTCAACGCAATAAGCGATTATAGAGCAAAGAAGAAAAAAGAGGACGCTGAAAAGCGTATCAAGGACGTTGAGGACGCAAAAGCGTCGCTCGATGAAAAAGTAGAAGAAACGGAGGTTGCGTGATGGAATACTTTTTGCTGATTATCGGCGCAATGTTCGTAAATAACTTCGTGCTTAGCCAGTTCTTGGGATGCTGTCCTTTCCTCGGCGTGTCCAAAAAAGTGGATACGGCGCTCGGTATGGGACTTGCGGTTACGTTCGTTATGGGCGTTGCGAGCATCTTCACTTGGCTTATACAAAAGACACTCGTAGCACTCGGCGTGGAATATTTGCAAACGATTGCGTTTATCCTCGTCATTGCCGCGCTCGTGCAACTTATTGAAATGGTACTCAAAAAATATATGCCCTCGCTTTATAGCGCGCTCGGCGTATATCTTCCGCTCATCACCACAAACTGCGCGGTGCTCGGCGTTGCAATCCTCAACGTCGATACCTACGGCGTGACAAGCGGAATCAGTCTTTTGCAATCTTTCCTCAACGGCGTTTTCAGCGGCGTGGGATTCTTGATTGCAATATTGTTGCTCGCAGGCGTGAGAGAAAAGATGGATAGCGACGCTATTCCCAAACCTTTTAGAGGTTTTCCGATTACTCTCATTTCGGCAAGTATATTGAGCATGGCGTTCGTTGCGTTCGGCGGTCTTATCTCGTCGTCGGGTGCAATCAATCCGTTTGCTTGAAGGTAGGTGATGCGTATGTCGTGTTTGATTATTGCAAGCGCAGGCGTAAATCCGCTGACTATTCTTTGGTCGCTGCTCGTACTGCTCGTGTTGGCTGCGATATTCGGATTCGTGCTGGCGGTGCTTGGAAAGAAACTTGCCGTGCATGAGGACGAGCGTATTGGTCAGGTTAGAGAACTTTTGTCGGGCGCAAACTGTGGCGGCTGCGGATATGCAGGCTGTGACGCTTTTGCAAAGGCGATT
>DBJV01000091.1:392-2522 GCA_002297185.1 Christensenella sp. UBA767 | reverse complement strand
TCACTTATCTCACAGAGATAACTTGACACATATTTATGCTCCGATTGCTTTTGTGCGTAAGGGTTCGCAACCTTGAGGCGGCTCGGCGGTTGCTCAGGTGAACGGTGGATGCTCACAACAACTTTTCGTGGAGTTATATTTTACTGCTCCGCCTGTCTAAGAGCGACGTTTATTAAGCGGTGAGTATGTGTTTGGTTAAGGCTCCGCCTTCCTCTTGTCATTGCGAGGAGCAATGAAATATTGCGACGTGGCAATCTAGCCGTAGGCGCATCCCGCTACGCTGGATTCCCACGCTACGCTCGGAATGACGGAAGGGTGGGACACCCACACCCGAACGAGATGTGGGAAAAACAACAAGATTACAAAAATACAAATTTACATACAGGATCAATATCAATATGAGATTTGAAGTTTTACACGAAGATAAAAAGACGGGTGCGAGAGCGGGTAAACTCTACACCGAACACGGGGTTATCGATACGCCGTGCTTTATGCCTGTTGGAACGAAGGCGACCGTAAAGGGACTTTCGCCCGAGGAAGTGAAGGCGACAGGTGCGCAGATATTGCTTTCGAATACGTACCATTTGTATTTGCGCCCGGGTCACGAACTCATTGAAAAAGCAGGCGGCTTGCATAAGTTTATGAACTGGGACGGCGCAATACTTACGGACAGCGGCGGATTCCAAGTTTTCTCTCTTTCGTCGTTGCGCAAAATCACGGACGAGGGTGCGGAGTTCAATAGTTTTATTGACGGTAGCAAACACTTTTTCTCGCCTGAAAAGTCGATGGAAGTGCAGAAGGCTCTCGGCAGCGATATCGTTATGGCTTTTGACGAATGCACGCCTCCTGACATCACACACGACAAGGCGCGCGACGCTATGGAGCGTACGTTGAAATGGTTGGATAGATGCTCGAAAGTTGAACTTAAACCGCATCAAACGCTTTTCCCGATTGTGCAGGGAAATATTTTCCCCGACCTTAGAAAAGAGAGTGCGGAGCGCACCGTGCCTTACGCCAAATGCGGTATTGCAATCGGCGGTTTGAGCGTTGGCGAAAGTGCGGAAAAGATGTACGAGATGCTTGACGTCTTGCAACCTATTTTGCCCAAAGACCAACCGCATTATCTGATGGGCGTTGGTACGGCGGACTATTTCGTCGAAGGCGTTGCAAGGGGAGTGGATATGTTTGACTGCGTTATGCCGAGCAGAAATGCACGTCATGCAACAGTATTCACATGGAGCGGTATAATGCACCTTACAAACAAATGCTATGAAACAGACAGCAGACCAATTGATGAAAAATGTGACTGTCCGACCTGCCGCAATTTTTCAAGAGCATATATAAGACATCTTTTCAAGGCTCAGGAAATGCTTGCAGGCAGACTTGCCGTAATGCATAATCTTTATTTTTATAATACACTTGCTGAAAAAATAAGAGATGCCATTGATAATGACAGATTTGAGGATTTCAGAAAACAGTATTCAGAACTCCTTGCAGAGAGAATTTAGAAATGATAAAATAACGCTGAAATGAAAAGATGAATTTTCTGCAAAAAATCTCCGGAATATAAAATGAGTAATTCAAATAAAATCCCTCAGGAGATACTGTNNAGCGACGAGATTATGGGCGGAAGATTGCTTTCTATCCACAATATTCGTTTCTTGGAAAGACTTGCGTCGGATATCCGTCAGGCTATTATGGAAGATAGATTTGACGAATTTAGAAAAGAATTTATGTCACAATATCAAGGGTAAAACTATAAATTTGACATAAAATTGCTTAAATCGAATTTAATATTTGGACAAAATCGATGATTTTTGTTGCAAATCTATCGTTCATCGTGTATGATTTAAGCATATAAATTTAAATACAAATCGCCTCGTATGGCGAGTAAGGAGTAAAAATGTTCGTTTCTACACTTGCGGCTTTGCCGGCATGGTCTATGTACGTCATCATCGGCGTTGTCTTTGTCGTTATGATCGTTCTTACGGTCGTTCCTCAAAAGAAACGTCAAAAAGAGCAACAAAATATGCTCAACAATCTTGCAGTCGGCACCAAACTTATGACAGTCGGCGGCATCGTCGGAAAAATCACCCAAGTGAACGCCGACAACACTCTCATCGTCAACGT
>DBJV01000091.1:0-337 GCA_002297185.1 Christensenella sp. UBA767 | reverse complement strand
CAAGAAAGCAGTCGGTTACGTGCTTGAAAAGGTCGATGCACCCCAAGCAGCAGCTCCTGCAGTAGAAGAGAAGGCAGAAGAAACCGCAGAATGCGACAATAATTGTGACGCTTGCGACGCAAAAGCAGATTGCAACAAAGCAGAAAACGTTGAACCTGCAACCGAAACAACCGATTGCGACAACAACTGCGACGCATGCGATGCGAAAGCGGAATGCGACAAAATTGAAAAATAAGTAAATCAAAAAAATAGCCCAAAAGGCACTTGCAGTAGCGAGTGCCTTTTGTTTTTGGAAATAAAGTGATATTTGCCTATGGCAAGTGATATTCTCGCTTTG
>DBJV01000073.1:3612-7219 GCA_002297185.1 Christensenella sp. UBA767 | reverse complement strand
TTTCTTGTACGCTTTCATAAGATTGACTCTTGTAAGATACTCGTTTGCGGAATATACGCCGTTTAGGTTCTCGCCTTGAATATGCAGAAACATCGGCACACCTGCGCCCGATCCGATAAACACGGCGTCGAATTCGTCAAGCAATTCGTCGAGAAACACGGTTTTACCTACAACTACGTCCGTCTCGATATCCACGCCCAACAAGCGCACGTTCTCAATCTCTTTTTTGACGAGTGATTTTGGCAAACGGAACTCGGGAATACCATATACAAGCACGCCGCCTGCCTNNGCCTCGTGCAACGCCTCAAACATCGTCACCTTAACGCCTGCGCGCGCCAAATCCGCCGCACACGAGAGCGACGCAGGACCCGAGCCTACGACAGCCACTTTTTTATTTATGTCTTGACTATCTTTTTCCGCCCGATAATCGTTTTCAAGCGCAAAATCGGCGCAATATCTTTCCAAATTTCCGATTGCAACCGAGCCGCCGAGTTTTTCCCTGCGTACGCAGTATTTTTCGCATTGATTTTCTTGCGGACAAACTCTTCCGCACACCGCAGGCAAGTTGTTATCAATCTTAATAACGTCTATTGCGCCCTTAATATCGCCCTCTTTTACGTGGCGAATAAATCTCGGAATCTGCACCCCCACGGGGCAGCCCTGCATACACGGCGCATTCTTGCAATCTAGGCATCTTTGCGCCTCTTCTGCGGCAAGTTTATTGTCGTATCCGAGCGCAACTTCGTCAAAATTATTCACACGCACGTCCGCACTTTGAGTGGGCATAGGATGTCTTTCAGTCTTTACCATATTCCCTCCTCAAATTGCACAAATGCTCGTTTTCCTGCTCTCTATACGTCTTGGAGCGCAATATCGCCTCGTCGAAATCAACGAGATGCCCGTCAAATTCAGGCCCGTCAATGCACGCGTATTTCGTCTGTCCGTCAACGCTCAATCGGCAACAACCGCACATCCCCGTACCGTCAACCATAAGCGAATTCATACTCACAATCGTGTGGATTCCGAGTTCTTTCGTAAGTGCGCAAACGGCTTTCATCATCATAAGCGGACCTACCGCAAACACACAATCGAACTTATTCCCGCCTTCAACGAGTTTTTTGAGCATATCGGTTACAAACCCCTTTTCACCGCGCGAACCGTCGTCGGTTACGAGATGCAAATCGGAGTATTTTCCGAACTGCTCCACGTACGTAAGCAAATCCTTATTTCTTGCGCCGAGTATAACCGTAGCGCGCTTGCCCTCGCTATAAAGCTGCTTTGCTTGCGGATAAATCACCGCGCTGCCGATACCGCCTCCGATAAGGCAAATATTGCTATACGCGCTCAAATCCGTAGCGTTTCCAAGAGGTCCCACGAAATCCGCAAGGCACTCGCCCTCTTGCATGTGGGCAAGTTTCATAGTGGTATAACCCACCTCTTGCACGAGTATGGACACCGTGCCTTCATTGCGAGAATAGTCGCAAATGGTAAACGGCACTCTCTCGCCGTCCTCGTCCGTACGCAAGATGATAAATTGCCCTGCAAGGCAATGTTTAGCCACGAGCGGCGCATAAACGACGTATTCGTTTACGTTTGGCGCAAGGCATTTTTTGGTGATTATCTCAAATTTTTTCATACTTTCTGCGTTGATTTCGTCACTTTTTCGTAGTAGGCGCAATACTCTCTCAAATTGCACTTATCGCACATCGGATGCTGCGATTTACACACGTATCTGCCGTGGAATATCAAGAGATGATGCAGATGCGACCACTTATCCTCGTCAAAGACCTCTTTGAGAGCCTGCTCCACCTTGTCGGGCGTATCTGCACTTACAAGCCCTATGCGGTTTGCCACTCTAAAGACGTGCGTATCCACTGCGATTGCAGGCATTTTGTACGCCTCGGAGCATATCACGTTCGCCGTTTTTCTGCCCACGCCCCTAAGTTTGGTAAGTCCCTCGAACGTATCGGGCATACCGCCTTCTTCCACGATCTGCTTGCTAAGTTCTTTTATCGCTATAGCCTTGTTACGATAGAAACCGCACGAATAAATGCGCTCTTCCAGTTCGTTCAAATTCATATCCGCAAACTGCTCGGGCGTATTTGCGACCTTAAAAAGTTCTTTAGTCACTTGATTCACTCTCTTGTCCGTGCATTGAGCGGAAAGCACCACCGCCACCAAAAGTTCAAACGGCGTGGAATAATCCAGTTCACACTTTGCGTCCTTATGCGCCTCGTCGAGCAAATCGTAAATTTTGAGGTTTCTCTCGTTCATAGCGCAATTATCGCACAAAAAACTCCCTTTTGCAAGAGTTTGCGCGCATACGCGCCAAATTGCCTGCGCACACGCATATATATACGCGCAACGCAAGCAACCCACGTGGCAAAACCGTCAAGATGTTCCTATTATTGCCCTTCTTTCACAATCTTATCGCATTGCCGTTTGGAGCAAAGTAATAAAATCCTATGGCGGAATTATATCTGCCTCTTTGCAACACAATCTTCGCCTCTTGCATATCCTTTGCAAAAAGTTTGACGGACAAACCGCATCCCACCTTTGCCGACGACGGCGTGTTGATGAGTTTGCAGGTGACGTGATAGGAAATCAAATCCTCATAAAAGCGCACAGCCTCGGCGCGAGAACGGAATGCAACGAAAAATTCTCTCATATACCCCCTCCACATTATATGTAACCGCCCTCGATTTAATATATTGCGCGCACACATTTTTGGTGAGAAAACGCATAAGTTGCATAGTGAGAGTAAGAGTATGATATATTTTGACAATGCGGCAACTTCGAGATTCAAGCCAAAAGGCGTGTATAATGCGCTTATTTTCGATATTGCGCATTCCGCAAACGCAGGACGAGGCGGACACACCGAATCAGTGAGCAAAACTCTGCAAATGGAAAAGTGCCGTAGTTACCTACTTTCAAAACTCGGCGCAAGTCAAAACTATAGTCTCATATTCACCAAAAACTGCACCGAGGCGCTCAATCTCGCCATACTCGGCGGAATACCAAACGGCGCGCGAGTGCTGACCTCTCAAAACGAGCATAATTCCGTCCTGCGCCCTCTTTTCAAGTTAAAAAACGAGGAAAAAATCACTCTTGAAATTTTGCCGCAAGACGAAAACGGGTGCATTAGAATATTGGATACCGAGGCAATAGCGCACAATTTCGACTACTTTGTATTCGGCGGCGCGTGCAACGTTACGGGTGCGGTTTGCGATATAAAAAAGATAGGTCAAATCGCAAAAGAACACGATATAAAACTCATAGCCGACGGCGCTCAATCCGTGCCGTATATCCCCCTTAATATGAAAGAGGACAATATATCCGCACTTGCCTGTCCCGGTCATAAAGGACTTCACGGAGTGCAAGGCACGGGCTTTTTGATAGTCCGCAACGATATGCCGCTTACACCTCTCATCTACGGCGGCACAGGCACGCAGTCTATAGAGGTTTCCCCAACTTTGCAAATGCCCGACTCATACGAGGCAGGCACACAGTTTTCTGGCGGTATTTCTGCGCTTTACCAAGGCGCAAAATGGTCTTTCGACAACGCCGATATCACAAGAAGAAACCTCGTTAGATTATCGAAAAATCT
>DBJV01000073.1:2970-3502 GCA_002297185.1 Christensenella sp. UBA767 | reverse complement strand
AACGATTACGACATCTGCGTCCGCAGCGGACTTCATTGCGCTCCCCTCGTGCATAAACACCTCGGCACAACCAATCAAGGCGCAGTTCGCGTAAGTTTCGGCTGCGACAACAACCAAAATGAAGTCACTTATTTTTTGTCCGTTCTTGAAAAAATTTTGCGAGATATTGATGTCAAACCCTAAAAATTAGGGCATCTCCGACTACTGAGGAGTGGTAAAGCACCGCTTGCTTGGCTTGATACGGCGTCAAATTCCTATACTTTTCACAAAGCAAGCAACATGCGCCTGCCACGTACGGTGCGGCAACGGACGTTCCGCTCATATACGTATAACTTCCGCCGGCCTTAATACCTTTGACTTTTATTCCGTCTGCATACACGTCGGGACGTTTTGCGCCCTGATACACGCCTCGAGAGGAAAATTCTGCAATCCTATCTTCCTTATCCACCGCGCCTACCGCAATAATCTCGTTGCTTATCGCAGGCGATTTAAGCGAATTTTCGCCGCTGTTTCCTGCCGCCGCAACCACGAT
>DBJV01000073.1:0-2897 GCA_002297185.1 Christensenella sp. UBA767 | reverse complement strand
TCTGCGCCGAAACTCATACACACCACCTTCACCCCGTACTGCCTGAAATTGTCAAACAGCCATTGCATCCCGTCCAAAATCTTGAACGTGCCGCTCTCACCCTTATCTCCTATTACCTTAATTCCAAGCACGTTCGCCTTAGGCGCAACGCCCACAACCTCTCTTGCAGACGTAAACCCGTCGCCGCACGCAACCCCTGCAACGAAAGTCCCGTGTCCGTTATCGTCGTACGGCTTAACCTCGCCGCCCACCATATCTTCAAAATGCACGATACGATTCCTCGGCACGGACAAATCGCAATGCGGATTTATTCCCGTATCCATAACGCACAATGTAACCCCCTCGCCCGTGAGTTCCTTTGAAAACTTTGCAATCGGATATTGCGAAAACATCCCATTAGAATACGCTTTTTCATTATTTATGACCTTTTCGTTGTTTCCGCCGTTTATGTATTTTTCTCTGTTACCAACGTTACCGACGCTACGGCTATTACGGCCGTTATCACATTTATTGCAGTTACCGACATTACCGTCGTATTTCCCGTTTTTTTCATCAAAGTCGGAAAGCGCGAAAACCGTGCTTTGCGCCGACACGTATTCCACCTCTTGCATTCTTTCAAGGCGTATCGCCTCTCCAAGCCCGCACTTTATCCCCACCGACCGTATAAACGGATAACTCTTTATAACGTCGAAATTTCTCTCCAACAGTCCGAGTTGCAACGGATTTCGCACACGCACCAGCGCGTCTATTTTCTCTTCCTTATTCTCCAACACGCCCACCAATCCGTTATCGATTTTGGCATTTTGGCGCAATGCGGCAACGATTTTTGCGTCTATTTTATCCATACTCAACCTTTCAGCGCGTCGATTATGCTGCGCATCCGCTCTCTTTGCATTTGATTGAGCATCGGCGATGCCGTATTATACAAATTCTCGAGCATATTCACGTCAAACGTTCCGTCCGCCCTCATTCTTTGCGCCACTTTGGCAAGTTCGTCCATAAGCTCGCTCTCGCTTTTAGACGCATAACTATTAAATTTATCCTTAAAATCTCCTCCGTTATCGCAGTTCCCACCGCCCATTCCGTTACTATAGCCGTTCCCACCGCTCATTCCGCCGTGGTTACCGCCGCAATTTCCGTTGTTATTGTAGTTTCCGTTTCCCATTCCGCTACCGTTACAGTTTCCATTACCTGTTCCGTAACCGTTCCCACCGTTCATTCCGTTGAAATCGTAAAAATTCATATCTCCTCCGTCACATTCAGTATATGACGGCATATTATGGTTGTGACAAGGTGGACTATGAATTTTGACGCAAACACAATCGCAACCCTCATGCAACTGTTAAACGCCGACAAACAAGTTGGTAATACCGAAAATAACGCGTGTAACGCCCCAAAAACCGTCTCGACGCAATCAGTCGATAAACCGAGCGTACAAAACGCCTTTTACGCTCAAAACGGAATTGGCGAGCAAGTGCGGATAGATTTTTCACAAAACAAGCCCAAATCTCCGCTTGACATGCTCGACACGGGACAAAACCCCATGCTTTCAATGCTCAAATCACTCAGCGGCGGCAAAAACGACATGTCGTCCATACTCCCGATGCTAATGTCTCTTATGAGCAAACAGCCCCAAAAGAGCGCAACGTCCTGCACGGATAATTCTCAAAGCGCGCCGATTTCTCAAAACGGCAACCAAAACGCCACTCAAAACAATTCCCAACCGCCGTTTAACTCTCAAAATTTATCCAACGGCAATTCAAACGGCGCAAACAACGCTCCCTACAGCAATCAAAGCACACAAATGAATGCCCCATACGGCAATCAAAACACTCGAACAAACACGCCTTTCGGCAACCAAAACGTCCCGAAAAACGCGCCTTGTGACAACAAAAAAACGCAACGAGACGTATTCGAACCCGTTGCGTTTGCAGGATATGAAGTTATATCGACGCTTGCCGCTCTTCTTACAGCAGTACGGCGTCCTTGTAGATAGGATACTCGTCGCAAAGCGCGATAACCTTATTTTTGACGTCCTCGATTGCGCTTTCGCCGTTTTCGACGATATCGGCAATCATATCGGCAATTTGCACCATTTGCTCTTCTTTCATGCCCCTCGTAGTCACCGCAGGCGTCCCGATACGCACACCGCTGGTAATAAACGGACTCAACGGCTCGTTCGGCACGCTGTTTTTATTGAGCGTAATATGAGCCTCGTCAAGCCACGCCTCGAGTTGCTTACCCATAACGCCCGTACCCACGAGATTTACGAGCATCATATGGTTATCCGTACCTCCGCTCACGAGTTTCAGTCCTCTTTCCATAAGCCGATTTGCCATAGCCTTCGCGTTTTTGACCACTTGAATTTGATATTCCTTAAACTCGGGCGAAAGAGCCTCTTTGAACGCCACCGCCTTCGCAGCGATAATATGCATTAGCGGTCCGCCTTGCGAGCCGGGGAACACGGCTTTATCTATCTTTTTGGCGAGTTCGTCATCGTCGCAAAGAATAAGTCCTCCGCGCGGCCCTCTGAGCGTCTTGTGAGTGGTCGAAGTAATGACGTGCGCATATCCGACGGGACTCGGATGCACTCCTGCCACGATAAGCCCTGCAACGTGCGCAATATCCACGACCAAATACGCACCCACCTCGTCCGCAATTTCTCTAAAACGCGGATAATCTATAAATCTCGGATACGCACTCGCGCCTGCAACAATCACCTTCGGCTTATATTCGAGCGCAAGTTCTCTCACCTTGTCGTAATCGATAAGTTCGGTTTGCGGATTAAGCCCGTACCCCACGCAATTGAAGAGTTTCCCGCTCATATTCACTTTTGCGCCGTGAGTAAGATGTCCGCCGTCCGCAAGCGTCATTCCGAGAATGGTATCGCCGCTCTA
>DBJV01000029.1 GCA_002297185.1 Christensenella sp. UBA767 | reverse complement strand
TTTTCGGCAATCCGCGCGCATACGACGCGCATATTCTCGCGTATACGGTGCGGATATAACTTTACAATATAGATAATATACTCAAAACGTTAAGAAGCAATTAATTTTTCTTAAAGAAACGTAAATTTTTCCTCAAAAATCCGCAAAATCGGGCAAATCGAACAAAATTTTCGAAAAATAATTATAAGTTGTTATATTTTTGCGCTTATGCTAAAATAAAAATATGACCAAACAGGAACTCGACAAATTGATGTTGCGCCTGCAACGAGGCGACGAAAGCGCGTTTGAGCAAATCTACAACGATACCAAACGCGGTCTTTTTGCGTTCATTATGTCGATATGCCGAAACTACCAGACCGCCGAAGATATGATGCAGACGGCGTATATAAGGCTCAGGACGACGATTTCCCAATATCGGGCAGGCTCCAACGCATACGCATGGCTATACACGATTGCAAAGAACGTGACGATAAACGAAATCAACCGTCGCAAGCGCGAGAGCGTCACGGACACGACGAGCGACGACGGACGGTTCGGAACGTACGATATGGAAGAGAACGACTCGCCCGTGACCAGAGCCATGAACAAGGTGCTGAACGACGAGGAAAGACAGATAGTCACCTTGCACGTAATATCGGGATTCAAGCACAGAGAGATTGCCGAAACGCTTGAAAAACCGCTCGGAACGGTGCTGTGGGCTTACAACAATGCGCTTGCCAAAATAAAGAAAGAATTGCAAAAGGAGGGGGAAGATGAAAATTAAAGATATCAAAAACAATCTTAAAAACGAACACGACGAAAAGTCCGTTCCCGACGTCTTTTCCCGTGCAAAGCAAGCCCCGATAAACAGACTTTTGACAGGCGAGGAGCCTTTGCGTGCGTTTGACAAAACGACGGCGATACGCCTTTTGTGGATTGCGCTTGCACTTCTTTTGGTGTGCGCTCTTGCTTTTTCCGCACTTGCGCTCATGCAAGACAACAAGCCTGCGCCCACTCAAAGTTACGTAAGGTTGAGCATAGAGAGCGGCGACAAAACTATAGTTTACGGCTTTGTCATAAGCGACGAAACGGTAACCGTTTGCACCTTGGAGCGTGACGGCGAAGATACGCCTTTCAGCAACGTCGGCAAACAAGGCGAAGATGTCAAAAACGCAATAAGCGAGGTTTATCAAGTCAAAAACGGCGATAAAGTACGTGTTTGTGTAATAGGAGACGTAAACAGCACGTCATCGAAACTTGCCTCGTTGCTTGTGTCAAGTATCCGCAGTGGCGTTCAAAGCGGCGACGATATCACCGTTTCGTACGTCGTAAACGACGCCACGGTGAAGGGCGAACTTATATCGCTACTTTCGCTCGAACAAGGCTCGGATGTCAACGAAATAACCAAGGCATACTTTGAAAAATTCGCATAAAAACTTTTAAGCGCGCATTAAAACGATGTTAAAAAAGCCGCTATGGCAAAAACTTGTTGAAAATGGCGCATTTTATATGTATAATATAATTTATCTATATATTCATACTAATCATAATAGCGCAGGCGCGCATAATATTGCCGCCGCGCTCGGAGAACTTATATGAAGAAAATTCTCACTCTCACCTGCACGATATTGCTTGTCGTTTTGCTTTGCGCGGTATGCGTCGCTTGCGACACAACCACGGACGATAACGGCGGTAATGGTGGCGGCGGCAACAATCAATACGAAGTTGCAAAATACACCGTAACTTTCAAAACGTTGAGCAATTATACTTTTGAAAACGACGTGTTGACGGGTGTCGTGGCAGGCTCCAAAATCAAAGCGCCCACCAATTCCAAGGGCGAAAAGATTATCCCCACCAAGATGGGATACACTTTCCAATACTGGACGGAGGACGGCAAGCAAGAGTTTGATTTCAACACGCAGACAATCAACATAAACACCACTCTTTCCGCTTACTATTCTCCCAATGAGTTCAATCACAAGTACGTCATCGGCGCAACTTACACCTACAACGAGGACGGCACTATAACCGTCAACGAGGGTGAATATAAGAATTTGACGGGCAAAGATATGACCATCGGCGCAGATGCAAAGATCAAGTCCATCTACAACGACAAGACCAACATCGATTGCCCCGAGGCAGAGGACGACATCTTCTGTTTCTGGTTCTATCTTGACAAAGACAACAAGCCCGTGCGCTTTACAGCACTCGCAAGCGACAAGGACACCAACGTTGCGTCTTTGGACAAATACACTCTCACTTACAACACAAACGACGTGTTGACGCTCTATCCGATGTTCCGCTCCACGCTCCCCAAAGTCACCTTGCAATATCTTGCAAAAGACGGCAGTGTGCTTGAGAGCAAAGAGGTTCGCTCAATCGACAAGATTGCCGAAAGCGACAAATACACGCCCGAAAACATCAGCGGCTACAAATTCAGCAAATGGTATTACGAGACCGTCAACTCCGATGACGAAGTGGTCAAAAACGACGTCAAGTACGAAACCGACGAGCAAACAGGCACTCGCGTGTATGCAATGGGCGATTTCGACAGTTATTTCGAGGGCGGCACGGTAAAGATTTATTCCAAGTGGATAAAACAAATCGCAATCTCTTCCGTTGACCAATATAAGGCTGTTTACAACACTTTGCACGTCGATAAGGAAGAACTTTCGGATGCCGAGAAGGCTGCTATTGAGGAAATCCTTGATGCGGACATTCAATTCTCCGGTACGATAAACTTCGGCACAAACGTTTTCAAACCACTCTTTGACGCCTCTCACGTATTCGTAGGCACAATCAAAGGCGGCGAAAACGGCGCAACGATAAAGGGCGGCGTCTTTGCGGATACAACCAATGCGTCCGTGTTCGGATACGTCGGCGGAACGATTGAAAATCTTACGTTTGAAAACGTCACGCTTTCCATCGATAAAGACGGCGAAAACTACAAAACAGACGTTCGAATGGGCGTTGTTGCAACCGTCAACAGCGGCAGAATTTACGGAATAAAAGTGAACTCTGCAACGTTCAATCTCGACGGTTTGAACAGAGTCACCCTCGGCGGCATTGCAGCAGTCAACCAAGGCGTTTCCACCGATATTGACAAAGGTTACATCGGCGGTTGCTCGGTTGGTAACGAAAGCGGTAAAATCACGCTTTCGGCAAACTGCACATCCCTTGTTTTCGGCGGTATCGTCGGCGAAAACAAAGCCTCTTCCACAATCGTGGACGGCAAATCTTTCGTTACGCTCAACGGAATTAATTGCGACGTTTTCAAAATCGGCGGCGTCGCAGGTACAAACGGCGGTCAAGTTTCGCAATGCGAAGTGGCTATAGATTCTCAAAACGGTATCGTTGCATCAAGTACGGCGTACTTCGGCGGAGCAGTTGCAGACAACGCAGCGGCAGTCGAAAAAGTGGCTGTTAAGGCATCTTTGGGTACAAGCGAAAATCATGCAATCATTGGCGGAACACTTGCGCAATCAGTCAATATCGGCGGTATCGTAGGCAAAAACGAAGGCTACGTCAGAAACTCCTACGTAGATGCAAATCTCTACGTAACGCTCAATAAATCCTCTGCAATTGCGGCAATCGGCGGCATTGTGGGCAACAACTTCAGCGGTAAATCGCAATCCGGCACGACCACAACGAGCGTCGGCGCAATCAACTATTGCTACTCGACAGGCACTATTGACGTGACCATCGATAAAGCGGTCAAGAGCGTAAGACTTTACGTCGCAGGCATCGCAGGCAGAAACTCGCAAAAGGCGATTTCCTCTTGCTTTACGCTTGTAAACATTGCCGTTGACAATACGATTGAAGATACTTCCAACAGCGCAGAAAACGGCGAAAACGCTACTGTTAAGAGCAAAAATAACGACGCAAACACGCTCTTCCTCGGCTTTGGTTTCGGAAGTATGGAGAACAATTCCACGGTTACAAAGTGCTGGTACGGACATCAAAATACGCTCTCTCTCAACGGCGAACTTTATGCGGTTACGGTTGTTGACGACGAGGACGTAGAGAATTTCCCCATCACAAAGACCGGAAATCTCAAGGCGACAGACCCCGATACTACGAGTTCTTTCCTCTCGGAATCTTGGTTTGACGACAATATGAGCCTTGATTTCAAGGACGTTTGGACGATAGTTGAGGGCAATCTTCCCACACTTCAATTTTTGAGCAAATAACCTCAAAATTTGATTAAACGAGCAATTTGAGCTTTTGCTTTGACGGACTTGGTTTTTGAGGTCGGCAAAGCGAAAAATCGAACGAATTTTATAAAAATCAATAAAAAGACTGTGTTTTTGATTGCAAAAAGCAATAAAAAACGCAGTTTTTTTGTACAAAAAATTGATAAAAATTATGTTAATTTTTGGGCTAAATTATGTCATTTTGACATATGACAATATCATAAAAGCGTTGTAAATATCAAAAAACCGTCATTTACATTTTGTTTGATATCTCGGCGATGCTTGTAAGTGATATTTGCGCTGCGCGCAAGTGATATTCTCGCAGAGCGAGAGTGATATTCTTGGCTTGCGCCAAAAGTGATATTGCGGCGTTGCCGCAGTTGAGGAATATTTATTTTTGTACAATATTCAGTAACAATTGACAGGGGATAGGCGGCGTGATATAATTGAGCGAAATTCAGTAATTTTAGAGGGCAATATGGCAAGAAAACCGAAATATGACGGCGGAACGAAAAACAAGATGATTGAAGTGGGTACGAGGCTGTTTTTTGAAAAGGGATTTGACGGCACGTGCATACGTAATATCACGGACGAACTCGATTGCGAGGTCGGGCTGTTCTACTATTACTACAAGACCAAGGACGACTTGTTTTCGGACGTACTTGACAACTTCTTTGAGCCGTACAAGGCGGATTTTGCCGCACTTGTGGAAAGTGCAAAACAAAACCCCAATCAGGCACTTATGAAATTTTTCGGCTATATGAAGGTCAAAGTGCGCGAGTTCAGAGATAAGTATGAGGGCAATATGCATCGCACGGTGCGCTGGGCGATAAGAGAGCAGGCACTCACCGTAATCGAGCCGTATATAGAGCAGATTTTGGAAGTGCTGATTGCGAACGGCGCAAAACCGTGCATGGATACACCGCTTACCGCCGTATTTTTGGCGCACGGCGTGGGCAGCGTGATTTTGCACGAGGATACAGATTGGGTGGACAAAAGCACCGACCAAATGCGCAAGACCGTCAATATGATTATGGGACTTTCGCCCGAAAGAGCAAAAGCGATGTTTGGAGATTGAAGGATACGAAATTTTGTGAAGAGAGAGGAAATTAAAGTGAAAAAATGGTATGAAGAAGAGTATAAATTCGAGATTGAAACGATTGGATTTTTGAGAGGGGATAAGACGGAGAATTATTGTCGCAACGGCGAGCAAATAGGTGATAAATACGAGTGTACTTACGGTTGTCCCGTCAACGAGCAGGGTTACGGAATTTGTAGCAAGACGATGACTATGCTTTATCCTATTATGGAGGCTGTGCGTAGCGGCGGAGATTTGCGAAAAGTGGGCGGTGAGGACAAATACGTCAAGACTATCGTTTGTCCCGACGGTTGCGTTATGTTCCGCCTAACGGCAACGCCTTTCGGAAATAAAAACTTCTTCGAGGGCAAGTTCTACGAGGATAATAGCGATAAATAAAACTAATCACGTCATCACGCATACGATGAAAGCACGCTTTGGAAACGTCACAGACGATATGGACGAATTGCTCGATACAAAGCACGTATCGTTTGAGTCGTACAGCACGCAATTTGGCAAAATCAAGAGATTATAATAACAAAACGATGTGATAAAGTGGCGATGTGCGCAACTAAAAGAGTTGCGCACATCGTTTTTTATTTGGAAATTTCGCCTTCTTGCGCTACCTCGAACAAATCGTTTGGGGTGCATTTGAATATGTCGCAAAGCGTACCGATTATTTCGTATTGTATGGATTTCGTTTCGTTATTGACCATTTTATTGAAATTTTGATAGCTCATACCGAGCTGAATATACAGCCAATATTTTGTCTTGTTGTTCTCTTTGAGCAAGTCTAAAACACGCAATTTAACCATAACTATCTCACCTTTGCGTTATATAATGTCCAAATGATAATATAAAAATTCTTTGACAATATAGACTAATGCATTATATAATGTAAACATTAGATAAAACGCCTACGGTGAGGAGGGGAAAGCGTGAATAAAAAGAAAGCGATTATTTTGGCTGTTGCTATTGTCTTGGTTCTTGTGATTGTGCTTACGACGATATTGGTGGTTGTCAATAAAAAGAAAAATGAAAATCAAGGCGATGACAATAACGCACAGACGACAAAAGTATTCGTCGTGAAGTTTGATGCAAACGGTGGCTCGGCAGTCAAAAACGTTTACGTTCAACAGGGCAGAAAATTGAAAGAATTGCCGAGTACAAGCAAAGAGGGACATGAGTTTGCGGGGTGGTATCTGGATAAAGGCTGCACAAATTTGTTCGATAAAGAGCAGCCGATAGAGCAAGATATTACGCTATATGCCAAATGGGTTGAGTTGCAGCCGCCTGTACCCGTCGATAAGTTTATAGTGACGTTTGAGGTGAAGGGCGGAACGCTTGTTTCAAGTCAGGAAATCGAAAGAGGAAAGACCGTAAGTTTGCCTATCGAACCGACAAAACGGGGATATAAATTTGACGGATGGTGGAGCGAGGACTACTCTCGGGCGTGGAACTTCGATAAGGATACGATTGAGGAAGATACGACGATTTGTGCTAAATGGGTTGAGGTAGATACGTTTTCTAAAGAAAACGACATCGTATATTTTGGCACGTATCCGCAATCGAAAGTAGAAGATGAAGAGGTGTTGAAGGCTCTTAACGGTATGGTGTCAATACCTTTAAGGAACGATAGAAAGGGGTGGACATCGTATGGATATAATATGAAGTCAGATCCTGAAGGAATGTGGTTTATCGACATCGAATATGACGGGGAAAAGTATAGAGGAGTTTATTTTGCCGATTACAGGTCGAACGATCCTCGCTCCGCAGGCTCTAAAGAAAAGTCGTATCAAGATAACAACGGATATTTCCCGTTTGAGACGTACTGGTTTTTGTACGAGCCGATAAAGTGGCGTGTGGTCAAGGAAAAGGACGGGCAGGCAATGTTGTTTTGCGATATCGCACTCGACGCACAATCCTTTGATTACGACGACGGAGATTATGGCAACAATTATGCCAAAAGCACGATAAGAGCGTGGCTTAACGACGATTTTTATAATACGGCATTTACGCTATTGCAAAAAGGGCGCATTCCGACAACGCATATCGACAACAGCGCACAAAGCACTCGATATTCGGATAATCCGTATGCGTGTACGGATACGGACGACAAAACGTTTTTGTTGAGTTATGCGGAAATTACCGCATATTCCGCAAAAGCGGTGGAAAACGGCAAGTATGAGAACGAAAAAGCGGCGTTGACGCTCAAAGCGAGCGAATATGCAAAGAGCCAAGGGTGTTTTGCAAGTCAGGATGGGTGTTGTTACTGGCGGTTGCGCTCGCCCGACGCATATAAGAGTTATCAATCCGCATACGTGTGTCAGGACGGCGCGTTGAAAGATATGTATAAGGTGTTTTATTCGGATTTCGGCATTGTGCCTGCGCTTTGGATTAATATTTGACGATATTTGATAATATATTGGTAAAACTATATTAAAAACCCCTCGGATTTCCGAGGGGTTTTTGCTATACCGAATGGAATTATTCTTCCGTGTAGGACGCTGCTCTCTTGAGGTAGAATGCGCGTTTCTTTGCGGCGTCTTCTTCGTTCTTTGCGAACAAGACTTTTGCCGCATCCGGATTCATCTTCGCCAAGGACGCATATCTCGTTTCGTTCATAAGGAACGCTTGATAATCGTCTGTCGGCTCTTTGCTGTCGATTGCGAGCGGCGCTTTGTCCGTTCCGACCAACGTCGGGTTGTAACGGAAGAGTTGCCAATAACCGCAGTCAACTGCTTTCTTCATTTCCATTTGCGAATTGTCCATACCGCCTTTGATGCCGTGGTTGATGCACGGTGCGTAAGCGATGATGATGGACGGTCCGTGATATGCCTCTGCCTCTGCGAACGCTTTGACGACTTGGTTCATATCAGCACCCATAGAAACTTGCGCTACATAAACGTAACCGTAGTCCATTGCGAGAAGTGCAAGGTCTTTCTTCTTGGTGCGTTTGCCGGTTGCCGCGAATTTCGCAATTGCGCCGGTCGGAGTGGATTTGGACGCTTGTCCGCCTGTGTTGGAATAGACTTCGGTGTCGAGGACGAGGATGTTGACGTCTTCGCCGCTTGCGAGAACGTGGTCAACGCCGTTGTAACCGATATCGTATGCCCATCCGTCGCCGCCGACGATCCATACGGATTTCTTGATGAGGCAATCTTCTCTTGCCTCGATGTTTTGTAAAAGTTCAAGGCTCAAGCCGTTTGCGTTTTTCTTTTCTTCGGGGAGAAGTGCGAGGATTGCGTTTGCAGCCTCTTCGCTCTTTGCGGCGTCTTCCTTGTTTTCAAGCCATGCGTTGAGAGCATTGGTCATGCCTTCGGAAATGGTGCCGAGGTTGATGAGGTTGGTCATCGTGTTGGCAAGAACGTTGCGGCGTGTGTCGTATGCAAGGTGCATGCCGTAACCGAACTCTGCGTTGTCCTCGAACAATGAGTTTGCCCAAGCAGGTCCGCGACCTTTGTCGTTCTTGGTGTAGGGGCAAGTCGGTGCGCTGCCGCCGTAGATGGAGGAGCAACCCGTTGCGTTTGCAATGAGCATTCTGTCACCGAAGAGTTGAGTCATGAGTTTGACGTACGGAGTTTCGCCGCAGCCTGCGCATGCGCCCGAGAACTCGAAGAGCGGTTTCTTGAATTGGCTGTTCTTGACGTTGACGGACTTGAGTTCTGCAGAAGTCTCTTTGAGGTCTGCCGCATATTCCCAGTTCTCAGCCTCTTTTGCGATTGCCTCGTCAAGCGGAACCATGGTGAGCGCTTTTTCTTTTGCGGGGCAGACAGCAACGCAGTTGGAGCAACCCGTGCAGTCGTACGGACTTACTTGCATACGGAATTCATAGCCCTTTACGCCGATAGCGGGTTTGGTCTCGAAAGTCTCGGGTTTGTTTGCAAGTTCTTCTGCGGTTGCGAGCGTCGGACGGATTGTCGCGTGCGGGCAAACGAGAGCGCAGCGGTTGCATTGGATACATTTGTCTTTGTCCCACATAGGAACGGAAACTGCGATACCGCGTTTTTCAAATTTGGTCGTGCCGGTGGGTACGAAACCGTTGGGGTTGAATGCGGAAACGGGGAGTTTGTCGCCTTCTTGTGCGGTGATCGGAGCGATAAAGTTTCTGAAATATTCGTCGTTGGGTACTTCAAGCGGAGCTGCGCCGTTGGTCGTGGTCTCCCAGCTTTGCGGATATTTGACTTCTTTGAGGTGTGCGATTGCATTGTCAACGCATGCGTTGTTCATTGCAACGACTGCATCGCCTTTCTTGCCGTAGGACTTCTTGATCATTTCCTTCATATAACGCTCTGCGTCCTCGTAAGGAATGACGTTTGCAAGTTTGAAGAATGCTGCTTGCATAACCGTGTTGACGCCCTTCTTGGTGCCGATCTCTTGGATAACTTTGAGACCGTCGAGAGTGTAGAATTTGATGTGCTTTTTGGCAATCATATTCTTCATAGAAGCGGGGAGTTTTGCGTCCATTTCTTCAGGCTCCCATTGAGAGTTGAGGAGGAACGTGCCGCCTTCTTTGAGGTCGGAGAGCATATCGTAACGGAGTACGTAAGACTCGTTGTGGCATGCCACGAAGTCCGCTTGGTCGATGAGGTACGTGCTGCGGATGGGCTTGTCGCTGAAACGGAGGTGGGAAATGGTGATACCGCCGGATTTCTTGGAGTCGTATGCAAAGTATGCTTGCGCGTATTTGTCGGTGTGGTCGCCGATGATCTTGATGGAGTTCTTGTTTGCGCCGACGGTGCCGTCAGAGCCGAGTCCGTAGAACTTGCAGGAAATTGCGCTTGCGTCGGAAGCGTCGATCTTTTCGGTGACTGCGAGAGAGTGGAACGTCACGTCGTCGTTGATGCCGACTGTGAAACGATCTTTCTTTTCGCCGTTCATGTTCTCATAGATTGCGTTGACCATGGACGGATTGAATTCCTTGCTGCCGAGGCCGTAACGTCCGCAAAGCACTTCTTTCTTGATGCCTTTCTCGTTGAGAGCGGATACGACGTCGAGGTAGAGCGGTTCGCCTTGTGCGCCCGGCTCTTTGGTTCTGTCCATAACGGTAATTGTCTTGACAGTCTCGGGAAGGGCTGCAACGAATGCGTCCATCGGGAACGGACGATAAAGTCTGACTTTGAGGAGACCGACTTTTTGTCCTCTTGCGTTGAGGTAGTCAACGGTTTCTTCAACAGCCTCTGCGCCTGAACCCATGATGACGATGACGCGGTCTGCGTCTTTTGCACCGTAGTAGTCAACGAGGTTGTATTTTCTGCCCGTGAGCTTGCTGACTTTGTCCATTTCCGCTTGAACGATTGCGGGGACTGCGTCGTAATATTTGTTGCTTGCCTCTCTGTTTTGGAAGTAAATGTCGGGGTTTTGTGCCGTGCCTTGTTGATGCGGATGCTCGGGGTTGAGTGCGCGTGCGCGGAATTCGTCAACCTTCTTGAAGTTTACGAGGTCCTTGATCTCGTCGTAGTCGATAACGTCGATTTTGTCAACTTCGTGAGAGGTGCGGAAACCGTCGAAGAAGTTGAGGAACGGAACGCTGGATTCGATCGTGGAAAGGTAGGAGACCAAAGTCAAATCCATAACTTCTTGTACGCTGTTGGATGCGAGCATAGCAAAGCCCGTTTGACGGCATGCCATAACGTCGGAGTGGTCGCCGAAAATGTTGAGAGCGTGTCCTGCAACGCTACGTGCGGAGACGTTGAATACGCAAGGGAGCAACTCGCCTGCGATCTTGTACATGTTCGGAATCATAAGGAGCAAACCTTGGCTCGCCGTGAACGTGCTTGTCAATGCGCCTGCTGCCAAAGAGCCGTGTACTGCGCCTGCCGCGCCTGCCTCGGATTGCATCTCGGCGATTTTGAGAACGTTGCCAAAGATGTTCTTTCTTCCTTGACCTGCCCAGTCGTCACAGTTCTCTGCCATCGGGGATGACGGAGTGATAGGGTAAATTGCCGCAACGTCGGAAAAAGCATATGCAATATGCGCCGCAGCGGTGTTACCGTCAATGGTCATTTTTTTCATATCGGGAATTCCTCCAATAAAGTATCTTCGAGTAATATTTTGCGTATGCGCGCGATGCGCATAGTCATTAGATATTATATATTGAGAAAATTTTTAAGTCAATATTTTTTAGGAATTAATAATTAATAGTTAATAATTAATAATTGCGGGTGGGGTTTCGCCCCACACCCGAAACGAACACTTATTCAAGGCGTACTTATAAACGGTATGTGCTAATTCGCAGACGGAACGCGAGCCGCAAGGCGGCGAGAAAAGCGAGCGTCGAAGCTCGACGATTAGTACCGTCCGACTGTGCCGTTTGGGTGCGTAGCTGGCACACAAAGGACGGTGACACGGCTTTCAGCCGATTTGTATTACTAACAGCTCGTCTGCCGTTCGTTGCTTGCAACGAACTAGCGATTGCTACGAAGTCAATCGCGTCAGTGTTGTCCCCCGCTACGCG
>DBJV01000109.1:8924-9094 GCA_002297185.1 Christensenella sp. UBA767 | reverse complement strand
AAATTGAAGAAAAAACTTATGACCAACGTCAAAGAGCCTCAAAACAACTTTTGGGGACGCTTTTTGCTTAAGAGGATGAACAATTATCACTCCCTCATGTCCGTTTGGGGATTGCGCCACGCGTCCTTCGCACGCAAAAACCTCGTACTGGATATCGGTTGCGGCGGAGG
>DBJV01000109.1:1669-8884 GCA_002297185.1 Christensenella sp. UBA767 | reverse complement strand
TGCTCAAGATGTCATCGTCTATCAACGCAGTCGGTATTGACGTATCCCCTGCGTCCGTGGATTTAAGCAAAAAGAAGAATCGCCGAGCGGTAAAAAGCGGTCGTTTGCAAGTTGTGCAAGGACAAGTGGAAAGTCTGCCCTTCGCAAGCAATTTGTTTGACCTTGAAACGGCGTTCGAGACGATATATTTCTGGGATTTGGAAAAAGGCTTTGCCGAGGTCTATCGCACCCTCAAAAAAGGCGGACAATTCCTCATTGTCAACGAGGCACGCAGCGAGGCAGGTCTTAAGGATTACATAGACACAATCGGTTTTTCAGTCTATGACAAGCCCGAAATCGAAAGAGCCTTGAAAAACGCAGGTTTCAAGCATATAAGAATAGATTGCCACGAAAACGGCAATTGGATTTGCGCCGTCTGCGAAAAGTAATTAAATACAGCAACTTCACAAGAATCTATATATTCCCTTACAAAGCAAAAGCGGATTTGCAAAATGCAAGTCCGCTTTTGTTATTATTTCATATTTTTTCGTTAAATAACATCGTTTGAATATAAGTCCATTCTCGTGCAAAACAGATATTCTAACAACATATTTCAATAATCAGTTGATATTTATATCGTCTGAAATATCTGCGTCGTCGTTAAATTGCGCGTCGTACAATTTCTTGTATGCGCCGCTAAGTGCGATAAGTTGCTCGTGCGTGCCTTGCTCGATAATTCTGCCCTGATTTACAACGACGATTTCGTCGGCGTTACGCACGGTTGAAAGCCTATGCGCCACCACAAGCGTCGTTCTTCCCTCGCAAAGTTTGAACAAAGCCTTTTGAATAATTGCCTCGGTTGCGTTGTCCAATGCGCTCGTAGCCTCGTCGAGAATGAGGATTGCAGGATTTTTGAGGAACACGCGCGCAATGCTCAAACGCTGTTTTTGTCCGCCCGAGAGTTTTACGCCCCTCTCGCCTATCTGCGTATCGTAACCGTCAGGCAACGATACGATATAATCATGGATATCCGCGCGTTTTGCCGCCTCTA
Source organism: Christensenella sp. UBA767 (assembly GCA_002297185.1). Classification (GTDB taxonomy): domain Bacteria; phylum Bacillota; class Clostridia; order Christensenellales; family CAG-917; genus CAG-475. The sequence continues at coordinate 7,854 of DBJV01000109.1, read as the reverse complement.
TGATTTCCTCATCCGTTGCGCCTTCTTTGCCGTAGGCAATGTTCTCTTTGAACGTACCCGTAAACAAAAATACGTCTTGTTGCACTATGCCGATATTCTTGCGCAAACTGTCGTTTTTGATATCCTCAATCGGCTCGCCGTTAATGTAAATCATGCCGTTTTCAAGCGGATAGAACTTGGGAATCAGGTGACAAAGCGTAGTTTTTCCGCCACCGCTCGCACCGACGAACGCATACATTTTGCCGTTCTTTATGGTAAGATTGATGTCTTTCAACACCTCTTTATCCTCGTTGTATGCAAAGTTCACGTCCTTAAACACGATATCGCCGTCCAATCTCTCGACGTCGTGCGCCGTGGGGCTTTCCTTTTCAATAGGCATATCCATAATGGCGATAAAGCGTTTGAAACCTGTTACGCCGTCTTGCAATTGCTCGAAGAACTGAATAAGCGTCTGAATAGGCGAAATAAAGAGGTTGATTGACAGCATAAACGCCACCAAATCCACATAATCGAAGTTATTTGCGTCGTAAATGCAGAAAAGCGCGCCTGCAAGCAACACTATGACGTTATACACCTGCGTAACGAAATTCATGCTCGATGAGAACGTACCCATCGCCTTATACGCTTTGGAGCGTGCTTTGACGTAGTTTCCGTTGTCTCTTTCAAACTTTGCTTGCTCGTACTCCGCGTTTGCATACGCTTTGGTTACACGAATGCCTGCAATGCTGTTTTCAAGCGTAGCGTTGATATTGCCTATCTCTTCTCTGCTTTTTTTGAACGCTTTGGACATATTGCGCCTGCACGCAAACGCAATAACGAACAAAACCGGCAAAAACGCAAATACGATAAGCGCAAGTTTCCAACTTATCGTACAAAGATACACGAAAGAGCCGAGCGTAACGAACGTCGTTATAAACAAGTTTTCAGGGCCGTGGTGCGCAAGTTCGCTTACGTCAAACAAGTCGTTGGTCATTCTCGTCATCAATTGTCCCGTCTCGTTGTTATCGTAAAAGGAATACGGCAATTTCTCGAGATGCGCAAAAAGGTCGCTACGCATATGCGCCTGCATTTTTACGCCCATCACGTGTCCGTAATAGTTGACGTAATAGTTCATCCCTGCGCGCAAAATGTATATGCCCAAAAGCACAAAGCACAATATCAGCACTTCGCTCAAAACGCCGTTGGGTATGCTTTCTCTAAGCACTCTTTGCGAGATAATAGGATAAAAAAGTCCGCTCACCGAAAAGATAAACGAGCATAGCATATCGAGGGCAAAAGTCCCCTTGTGCGGTTTGTAATACGATACGAAACGCGCAAAATAGCGTTCGTTATTTTCCTTCTTTTGTTTTTTCATAATTCCAATTNNCATAATTCTTCAAAATATCCGTAAAATTGCAAAAATCCTTTGCAAGTATTCTATTTTTACTGATTTTTTATAGATGTTTTGCGCAATTTGTCCAAAACCGCTTGGAAATAATCGGGCAAATCACACTCGAAGCGCATTATCTCACCCGTGTGCGGATGGCTCAAAACAAGCTCTTTTGCGTGGAGCAATTGTCCGTTTTTATAGAGTGCGCAAGATCCGCCGTACACCTCGTCCCCTACGATGGGATGATGCAAATACGCCGAATGTACTCTTATTTGGTGAGTACGTCCCGTTTCCAGTTCAAAGCGCACGAGCGTGTATTTTCCGTATCTTTCAAGCACTCGATAATGCGTAACCGCGCGCCTACCGTCCTCGTCAATCGCCATCTTTTTGCGGTCTTTCTTACTTCTCGCAATAGGCATATCCACGGTGCCTTCGTCATCTTTGAAGTTGCCGTCGCAAAGCCCATAGTATATACGCCTTGCGCTCTTCCTCTCTATCTGCCCTGCAAGGCTCTTATGCGCCTCGTCGTTTTTGGCAACCACGATAAGCCCTGAAGTATCTTTATCCAGCCTATGAACGATGCCCGGTCTTATAACGCCGTTGATACCACTCAAACTGTCAAGATTATACAAAAGCGCATTGACGAGCGTGTCGTTTTTCTTATACGAACTCGCCTGATGCACCACCATGCCCTGCGGCTTGTTGATTACCGCCATATATTCGTCCTGATAGACGATATCGAGAGGAATATTCTCCGCTTTGACTTCCAACACTTCGGGCGCAGGCACGTCAAATTCCACAACGTCGCCTGCTTTAAGTTCAAAACCGCTCTTTTTTCTCAACTGACCGTTGACAATTGCCCCGTCTTTTTCTATGACGTTTTTAGCGTTAGAGCGAGAAATCCCCCACTTTTCCGCTATAAATACGTCAAGTCTTTGGCTGTTTTCGACGGTTTGTCCCATTACTCTTTCTCGCTATTCACTACGCTTTGGTCATTTTCCGCAACGTTTTCGTTGTTTTCTGTTGTGTTTACAACGCTATCTGAATCAGTGTTATTTTCGTTATTTTGCGCCGAATCGTTTTCTGCTTTTTGACCGTTTTCCGCAACCTTTTCTGCGTTTTGCTCGCTATCCGTTTGCTCGTCCGTTTTTTCGTCCGCATTCTCCGTTTGCTCGTCCGCTTTATCTTCCGTATCTTGCGGTTGCTCGGATTGCACGAAAGTATAAGTGTTCTCGGATTTGAGCATCGGATTGAGGTTTTGCGGCATATCGAGAGGGTCTATCTCTTGAGTCGGAGCGTCGTTTGCATGCGCCTCTTCAAACTCTTTTTGGTTCTTCTTACCCTCTTTAACGAGCATCACGATAAGCACCACGATGAGCATAAACGCACCCACCGTAACGAATGAGTCCGCAATGTTGAAAACCGCAAATTCTTCCCAGAATTGGAATTCGATAAAATCGCGCACGTAGCCGAGCCAAATTCTATCGACGATATTTCCGATGCCACCGCCGATTATGAAAACGAGCGATATGCGTAGCCATTCGCTCTCTTTGAGAGCGAAAACCAAATATACCATAAGGCAAATCACCACGATAAATGTGATAACTGTCAGCGCAACCGTCTTTCCTTGGAATATTCCGAACCCTGCGCCGCGATTTTCGACCATATTGAGATTGATAAGACCGGGAATAAAGCCTTCTTTATAGCCGTACGTGTTGAGATACTCCCACGCATACTTTTTGGTGAGCAAATCCGCTAGGATAATCACGCCGATTACGGCAAGTTCCACAAGCAAAATCCACCAGCGCTTTTTGATGGTCACTTTCCATTCGGCAAAGTTCTTTTTGAAATCTATTCTGTCGTTGTTGTCGGTCTGCATAATGCCCCCTTACGCCCTCAATTGCGGAGGAATTGTTATCGTCACGCCTTGCGGTGCAAACAAGAATATATTTTTGGTGATTTGTTGAATGCTGCCGCCGAGCGCATACACCGCGCCGCTCATAAAATCGAGTATTCTATACGTCGATTGTTGATTGAGCGTGGAAAAATCCACAATCACCTGCTCTCTCATTTTGAGATGATCGATGAGCAATTGCACGTCCTGATACGTGCGCGGCGAATAAATCACCACACCGCCGTTTTGCCCTCCGACTTGTCCGCCGAATTGCGGCTGCGTATAAGACGGCACTTGCGCTTGCACAGGGCGTGCAAACGGTCTATCCGTGTCTCTTTGCGTTTCGTTCCTATAAAATCTTTCGTCCATTTTGTCCTCTATATTGATGCAATTATTTTTATATTTCCTTGGGCGCATACACCCTTTCTCCAAACAGCAATCTTCCGAGCCGTAGCATATTCGAGCCATGCTCGAGCGCCAATTTGTAGTCCTTACTCATACCTGCCGAAAGATATTTTATATCTTTTCCGCAAGATTTAAGGCACTTTGCGTCCTCGTATATACGCTCGAGTCCGTCAAACATACCGCCCAGCGCAACCCCGTCGTCGATGTTTGGAAGAACGCTCATCACGCCTTCCACCTTGATATGCGGATAATCCGCCATACTCTCGATAAAATCAAGCGCAGTCTCGGGCGCAACGCCGCCTTTGGTTACCTCCGCACCCATATTGACTTCAACGAGGCAGGATTGAATTTTGCCGTGCTTAATCGCCTGCTTTTCAATCTCTTTTGCAAGTTCCGCCCTGTCGAGCGAGTGGATAAGTTCCACCTTATCGATGATATATTTCACCTTATTGGTCTGCAGTTGCCCTATAAGATGCCAACGATATTTCGGATCATACTTTTCCACAAGTTCCTGCACCCTGTTTTCGCCAAAGATGAAGTCGGGCGCGATCGCGTGAAATGCGTCGATCGTATCTTTGCTCTGCGTCTTGCTTGCGGCTATGAGCGTAACTTGCCTCGAATACTTAGCAACCTCGTCACGCACTTTTTGTATGTTCTCTTGGATAATCATCGTTTAGATATCTTGCACGATATAATCGCCGCTCAAGTCGTCAAAGACGAGCATCTGCTTTTTGCCGCCCTCTTCATACACGACTTTGAGGATTTCCGGCGCGATATGCTCCGCCGACACCACTTTGCCGTCGAATTTCTTGTATGCGTCAAGCAAAATCTGCATTTTCACGTCGTCGTACGCACCAACGTTGTCGCTCACGAACAGCACGTCTCCGAAAATATGATTGACCTTTGCAAGCAGTTTCTTTTGTTGCAAGGTATAACCTGCCTTCTTCATTCCGTCGTCGCGCAAGAAGAACACGTCGGGATCGTTCGCCCAAATTCTGCCGTTGAGATGACGGCGATAAATGCTGTTCACCATTGCCATTTTTGCGGAAATAATCTCTTGATTGGTCACTTTAACGTAGAATTTTTCCTTAAACGTATTTTCCACGTCGCAACTGATTCTGCAAGCGTCAACCACGCCGAACGCCGGCGCAAGCGGCACTCCGCAACCGAGGATAATCTTATCACCGCAGCACTCGCGCAAGAAATCCATTGCCTCGCACATAAGTTGACCGCGCGTTTTGCCGTTTCTCGGTTCTATCGCCGCTGCGTAGAGGAAATCGAGCTTGACCATATCGAAGTGCCATTCGTTGAAAACCTTGTCAAAGAACGCCTTGATATATTCGCGTACTTCCTCTTTTTCAAAATCGAGCGCATAGAATCCGCCCCACGCAATACCGCTCACGACAGGTCTGCCGTGCTTGTTGCGGATGAGCCAATCGGGATGATTTTTGATGACGTTCGCCTTAAATTGCGCAGCAAACGGCGCATACCAAAGCCCTGCCATCAACCCTTGCTCGTGAATTCTATCTACGATAGGCGCAAGTCCGTTTGGGAATTTGACCGTATCCATATCCCAATCGCCAACTTTGGTTTCGTATCCGTCGTCGATTTGGAAAATATTTGCGTTTTTGCCTGCTCTTACCAAGCCTTGCAAGTCACGCAAAATAATCTCTTCGTTGATGTTTTGATAGTAGTTGTACCAAGAGGTATATCCTGCAAGATGTTTCACCCTACCCGTGTTTTTGCGCGGATAAAGTTCGAAATACTTGTCAAACGCCTCGTCATACGTGCCTTGCACGCGCACGATATCAAAGAGTTGATACTCGCCCTCGAGCGTCAATCCCTCAACGTCCTTGACCGCCGCAAATATGTTTTGAGCGTAGTCTGCATAGAAAATCGTATAGCCCGTGCGCTCGTTAAGCGAACCGACAAGTTCCACTTTCTCGTCTATGCGGAAATAGGTGTATGAAAAACTGTGATACAAATCTTTGCCGTACTCGGTGAACGCATAATCTCCGCTCGCCCCCGAAAACGTCCTCGCAATAGGAAGATTTGAAAGCGTGCGCAATCCGTATTGCACGTCGTTGCGCTTGTATTCTCTGGACGACGTCCAAGATTGAAAACCGTTTGCGAAAAATCTTTCCGTCTGCTCGTAGTAGTGGTCGTAAATAAGTTCGGCAAGTTCCGCTTTCACGGCTTTTTTAGCGTTAACGACAATCTTCACAGCGTTTTCGCCGCCCTCGTCTCTAACGTCAAAAATCTCACCGGAATACCCGTTTTTAACGTCGCAAGAATCAATAGATTCTTCTTGATACTTTCCGTCAAGACGATAGCCGATTTTGAGAGTGAAATCTTTGATATTCATACCCTAAGCCCCCATAATATCTAATAGATAATTTATTATATCAACAAACGCGCGAAATGTAAAGTGCGAATTTTTGAAAGAAAATGATAATAAGGAAAATTTAAAAAAATCCCCCCCCCTTAAATAGGAACGCTAAAACCGTGATATTTAGA
>DBJV01000109.1:1455-1607 GCA_002297185.1 Christensenella sp. UBA767 | reverse complement strand
GGCTTTGACAAAGCTATTCGCTAAATAGCGCGGTTTTAGAACCTAGTTATAGAGACTTCGTAAGCGATGCGCTCTTCAATAGTCCCGTCATCTAACTGTTTTTGATAGATACGAGATTGAATACGCCCATCAAGATGGATTTTGTCACCGAC
>DBJV01000109.1:0-1444 GCA_002297185.1 Christensenella sp. UBA767 | reverse complement strand
GCAAAGTTAGACGCGTATCGTGCGTTTCGTCCCCATGCGATGACTGGGATATAATCGGACTTGTTGTAGGCGCGATTTACGGCTAAAAGCAGGTCGGCGATTTCACGCTTGAAAGGCGTGGTGCGATATACGGGTGGCTTGCAAACGAAACCTTCTATTTCTATTTGATTGGGGTTGTTTTCATCAGGCTCGCAAAGTGAGCGAACAAACACACGCAGCACCAATTTGCTATGGTTGTCAATGAGTTTGTTATAACTGCGAAATTGACCGTTTACCCCTATTAGATTGCCGATTTCAAAGGAATTTTCCTGCATAATTCTCTCGCTTATCGTAAGCGGAATTACGTCCTCTTGTCCCGACAATCTCTTGACGGATATGGACACGTCAAAGAATTTTTCGCCCATAATCTCGTGTGAGAATTGCGGCTCATCGACGATCGTTCCCGTCAAAAAAACTTGGTTGTTTTGCATCTGTTCGTAACTCATAATAGTCCTCCTGAGCATTTATCTATGCTTTTTTGTGTTGTATTCCGTTTGAATCCACCGTGTAGTCCTTGTCCGCAACGAGCGACGATATCGTGACAAACTCAAAGCCTTGGTCTTTAAGTGCTGCAAGTATCATCGGAAGTGCGTCGAGAACGTGGTCGCTGTTGTTGTGGAAAAGCACTATATCTCCGCTTTTCGCCTTTGGCACTACCCTGTCGTATATCTGCTTTGCAGACAGCCCCTTCCAATCCAACGAATCGATAGACCATTGCACGCCCACCATATCGAGGCTTTCGAGCGACGTCATCAACTTGTTGTTATAGTCCCCGAACGGCGCTCTGAAATACTTGGGCGTTTTTCCAGTCAATTCTTTCACTCTGTCGTTGACGTAAAGTATCTCGTTTTTGATCTCGTCCTCGCTGAGTTTTGGCATATTAAGATGATTTCGCGAGTGGTTGCCGATGTCAAAACCTGCGTTTGCAATGGCTTTCGTCTCCTCTTGGTACTTGTCAATCCAAAATCCCACGAGGAAAAACGTTCCCTTTGCCCCGTGCGAGTTGAGTATATCGATAATCCCTTGCGTTTTATCCGCGCCCCAAGCGGCGTCGAAAGTCAGCGCAATCACTTTCTTATCGCCCTCGACTTCCACCGAATAGACGGGAATTTTGCGAGTGCTTTTATTGAAATACACGCATGCGCTATCCGTCACCGCCACCGACGACGTGAGGATAATCAACGCCCAAAGCACGGACACCGCGCTTATTAAAGTTGCCTTTTTTACTGTGACAAACACGATTTCACCCCGATTATATGATTGTATAGAGTGCAGAATTCAAGAAATTGTGTCACCAAAAGTCGAATTTTAGGATTTTTTCTTTATCTTGCCTATACAAGTAAAGTGTATTTACCAAATACCGTAAAAAGAACTCAAAAAAATACAATAACCCCCTCTTTCCGGA
>DBJV01000103.1 GCA_002297185.1 Christensenella sp. UBA767 | reverse complement strand
AGCTCAGCTGGATAGAGTGTTTGGCTACGAACCAAAAGGTCAGGGGTTCGAATCCCCTTGGCTCCACCAATAGGTACCCATCCGCACCAGTGACGTTTAGACTGGCTAGGATGGGGCTTTTTTATTTTGTAAATTTGCAAAAATACTGGCAAATGGCATTGTTTCATTAAAAACATATTGCCAAAATGGCATATATCTTGCTTTTTTGTATTGCCAAAAATATAAAAACCTCTTAAAAACAACGAACAATCAACCGAACCAAGTTAAACACCGTTGTTTATGAAAAACAAAGACAACGAACTCTATGCATAGAGTTTCAATTAGCTCTTAAAAGGAAAAACTCGCCGCGAGGGCGAGCGTTTCCTTGATGAGAAAGTTTAAGGTTTAATTATGAAAAAATCAGTTTGTTGCAGTACCTCCGTTTAAGAGTTTTCTATCTTCTCTGAAATAGCATTGAACGACCGTGAAAACAGCGATCAAGCCAGCAAAAAGATACATAATTTCGCGCATGGACATAAGCGGGATAAAGAACATGAGCGGAATGCCGTTGAGCCACGCCATATCTTGATATCCGAGAGCCGCACCGACGATTTCCGTATCGGTGACCGTGCCCCATTTGTCCTTTGTAACCCTCACGATTTGCGCATTGGGATCGATGTCGGGCGCAATCATATTGCTGCCGAGAATGTTGAAAATATTCCAACTGATGCCGTCAAATTCTTTGGTTGCAAGCACTTTGTTGAGTGCGTTGTTGAGTGCGGCGGTCGAGATATCCACACCGTCCTCGGTCATGATTTCGGGAAGTGCCTCAAGAATCTTATTGAGGTTGTTTAACACGATTTCAAGAAGTTCGGCATCGTGAATCGCTACTTCTCTGCCGTCAACGGTGTGAGTAGGCACGTCGAGCAAGAGCGTTGCCGCCACAGAGATGGGAAGATTGCCGTTTTTTATTGCCTCGAGCAAATCGGGCGAATCGAGCGCAATCTGTATCGCGAGCGGATCGAAAGCGTTGTATGCTTGATCCATACTCTTGAATATCGGTTGGAATATCGCTTGGAATTCTTCGCTTTGATAGGTTACGCTCTCGTCGAGACCGTTCTTTTGTTTGAAAAGTTCCACTCTGTCGTAGAGTTTTTGATGCACACCCTTGTAATCGTTGACGACGTCCTCGTACAGAATGGTGTTGGACGTGGCGTCTTTGAGGAGCGGCGGCATTGCGATATCGAGTATTCCGAAAATGCCGACGATGATTGCAATCGGGATGACGAGCAACTTCACCGCCATACCGTTTCTGTTCTTCGAGAAGTTATATACGAGCGCTTGCACGCCGAGCGTAAGAGCGGCGAGTATTACGACTGCGATAAGCGGAGCAAACGCCGACGCGCCGTACATTCCGTAACTGTTCCATTCAAGCGACTTTACGAGCGCGATGATGAAAAGCACGGGGAAACCTGCCGCATAAAGCACTATATTTACCGCAAGGGAGAGAGCCTTTTTATTCATTCTTCAATCCCTCCTCTTTTTCTTTGCGAGCGAAATAATCCGTGAGAAAAACGCTCATAACCACGAGAGCCACGCACACGTAGCACGCATATCTCATTGCGCCTGCGGCAAGCACGGACGGATAATATTCCGCTTTGAACGCAAACGATTGCGCTTGCGCCAAAGACAAATCGCTATCCGAGCCTTCGACCGCCTTTTGATAAGTCGAAACGGTTTGTTCGCCGAGTCCCGTATAGATTACGTCGGGAATGAGTTCGCACACCGCCTCTTTGGTGATATCCACGTGCAAATAACTGCTCAACATATTGAGAATATCGCTGACGTTGAGCGTCATGCCTGCGATTGTCAAACCGTCGGGCAAAACTTGCGGATCTTTGATTGCGGTGAGCAACAAATCCACCAAATCCTCTTTGTACGCCGAGATATTCACTCTTTGACCTTTGAGGCGCACCAAATCCGCGTCTTTGTCCGCAAGGATTTGTTCGTATGCGGATTTTGCCTCATTCATAGCCGTCTCGTTCTCCGCCGTGGCGTCTGCCTCATAAGCGGTCTTTGCGCTTTCGTATGCGGTTTGCTTTTGAGCAATCTCCGCCTCTATCGATTCGAGTTCGGCTTTTGCCACATTGTATTTTTCAAGCGCAACAAGTTTTTCTTCGGTGAGTTTTTGCGTTTTTTCGATAGTTCCGTACTTATAACCGATGCCGTGTTCCTTGTCGTAACTGTCGGCGTGGCTGTACCACTCGGAATATGTATGGCTCAATCCGTACATCTTTTCGATGTCATAATTGTCTTTGAGAAGTTCATAGACTTCACTCTTGTATTTTGTGGTGAAATCTCTATGCCAGCCCGTCACGGCATTGTATGTCTTGACGTCCGAATTGTCGTAAAGTTGCGCGTAGGCGGCGTCGTACTTTTTGTTCATTGCCGCATCGTAGATAGCGGACGGGAGCAAAACGCACATAACCGAGAGCGCAGCCACTGCCACAAGCACGATCTTGCGGCAGGTTTCGCTCTTTTTTGCAACGAATTTGGTGAGCAAAAACTGAACTATGAGCAAACCTACCCAAATTGCGCAAAACCCTATAATCCAATTGGCTGCGTGATTGCCCATAATCTCTTGGTTGAACATCGGCGCCATTGTGATAATCATCATAATCAGCAACAGCGGAAAACCAGCCAAGAAAAATAGGATTTTCAGCCCTTTATAGACGTATTGTTTCATTATTTTCCTTCCTTATATGAGGTGGTTGCAAGCAACGGCATTCGTGCCGTTGCTTGCGTGTTTGGAAAAATCCAAGTATTATGCGGCGGTAACCGTTACGTCGTGATAGAACGTTTGGTTGATGCCGTCGTTGATATTGACGGAGTAGGTCACTTTGTATTTGCCCGCTTCCGTGAACTTACCGTCAACGAGGGAAATAGCCGTCGTTTCGTCGACTTTCGATCCGTTGTACTTGTAAACGGTCATAGTCACGTCGTAGACCTTGATGTCGGTGTCTTTGATATAAATGCCGTAACCTTCTTTGCCATACTTAAATTGAAGCGTTGCTTTTTCGCCATCCACGGTATACGTAAGGTAATTGACGTTTGAGATTTTGCCGTCAAGCACCGTTGCCGTCGTAAACTTGGAGGTGATATTGCCTGCGTACAACTCGTTTACGGTAAACGTGCCGACGTATGAGTATTCTCCGATAGTCAAGGTATAGTTGACAGTGTCCTTGCGATTGGTGCTACCCGACGCATTTTTATTAAGAACGTTGGTAATCACGCCGTTTTCGTTGATTTGGACTGCGCCTCTCGTCTTCCATTTCAATTCGAGATTGAAGTCTTGAAGTTTCGTTCCGTCTTCCGCAACAGCCTCAAACGTTCCGTTGGCGTAGACGACCTTATAAACGACGTCGTTTACCGTCACGGCAAATTTATCGTTGATACTTGCGCCGACGTAGACGGACGACGGAGTCGAGGTAACTTTACCGACGGGAGATACGATTTCGATCTCTTGTTTGACGGTTCTTTGACTGCCCGCATATTCAAACTTCATTTGGACGACGAATTTCTTACCCGCCATCGTAAGGTCTTTTTTGAGCGTGTAAACGTCGTTGCCGTCCGCGTCATTGGTGATATCGAACAAGTCTGCAAGTTTCTTTGCGGAAGAGCCGAGTGCATAAGTTTCCGTCACACCGGACACTACGTTGTCACCGTTTGCGTCAACACGATGCGCTTCGTATTTGGAGAAATTCCACACTCCTCCGAGAGCAATTTGCTCCACTTCTTCATTACCGTCAACGCGCTTGATATAACCGCTTTCAACGCTGATAAAGTAGTCTGCTTTGACTTCACCGATTGCAAATCTCACCGTATAGTTGCCTTCCGCTTGAATTTTGCCGTCTTCGAGTTTGACAACCTTGTTATCTTTATCGAGCACGACGAAGTACTCTTCGTTTACCGGATAGTAAACACCGTCAATCACGACGTAAGTGACCTTTGAAACGGAACTCTTTGCAATGTTGGAGAATACGCTCGTTCCTTTAAGGAATGCAAGCGGACTTTCTTCGCTTTGGTCTTTGAAGTTGACGAATTCAACCGTCGTCTCTTGCGTGGGTTCTACCACTTCGATTTCAGTCGTGAACGCAAGCGCGCCACCGAGAGGAAGTTCTTCCGGAACGACGATGTTTGCAAACGATTCGAGCAATCCGGTGCAACCGTTGAAATCGTTGAGCGTAGTGAGAATAAACGTTACCGTTTGTTTTCCTACCGTGTTCGGATCGTAATTCTTGACGCCGAGGATATACGCAGAAGCCTCTACTTCCGTTCCGTCAAGCGCAGTGCCCTTTACGACGACGCCTTTACCCAAAACCAACTTGTCGATTTGTTGTGTCAAAGCATTATATTGAGTCGTACCTTTCACAACTTTAAGTGAATAATCGCCAAGGCTCGTAACGGTTGCCAAATGTTTGTCCTTCGTTTCGTTTTTGAAATCGTTTCTGTTTTTGATGTTGCACGCAATAGTTTCGGTCTTTACGTAATCGGACTCTCCGACCGTACCGAACGTAGGCGTTTCGACCTTGAAGTTGAGAGATTCGTTGCCGAGCAATGCGTCGACGACTCCTTCAGCCATACCGCTGATACCCGTAAGTTTGTAAACGATTGCACGGATATCGACAGTCAAACCGTCCTCTGCGATATTATCGAAGTGGATAAATTCAAGGTATTCTTTTACTTTGTTGATAGTATTCTTAATCTTGTCGACGACGGTCTCTTCTTGACCGGGTTCGGAAGGTTCGCTCGGGTCTACGGGCTCGCTTGCCTTGCTATCGATATAGATGCCAATTGCGTCGATAAGTGCGTCGAAATCGTACACACCGCCTACACCGATTTCACCCGCCAAACCTGCTTTGTACGCGTGGATGTTGAGGATTGCTCTTCCTTCGTCGAATTTGCTGTGGAGAGTGATAATATTGGTTTTCGTTTCACCCGCGACTTCGTTTACTTCAAAGTGGAAGTAGCCGAGTTGTTTGAGGGTTGCGACGATATTTGCTTTGTCAGTGCCTTTGAGAAGGTCAAAGAGTCTGAAAGCGTCGATATCGGAATCGATTATCGCTTCGTAAGTGTGTGCGGTATTGCCCTCTGCGTCGAGACCGGTAACCGTGCCTCTGACCTTGAAGTTGAGAGCGTTGATTGCGTCGTTGTTCTTTCTTGCGTCGGCGTCGAGTGCAAAGTTTGCAAACGTGTCGATTGCGCTCGTCGTAGTGCCGACGAATGCTTTTTCAACCGAGAGAGTGTAGTTTGCAACGGGAGTGCCTTTCTTTGCATAGTCGAATGAGAGGTTTGCGGATGCAAATTTGTCGTTTGAATCAAATGCAAATGCGAGTTTGCCTTCAAAAGACATTTCTCTCTTGACGTATTCCGTCAAAGTTGCAAGACCCGTAACCGCCACTTGTTCGCCGTTGTCGGTGTAGGAAAGGTTTCCGAACACTTTTGCGATGACCGTGTCGATTTGTTCCGTCGTGATACCTGCGCTTGCAATGAGGTTTGCAACGAGCGGATTTTTGATCAAGGAATTGACGGACACCATAAGTTGTGCAAGGTCAAAATCGAAGGTGTAAACGTTGTCCTTCACTTCACCCTTTTCACCGAAGATAGCCCCGCTGAGCAAAGGTGCAAGTGCGCCGAGATCGAGGTCTGCGGATACGTTTGCATCCGGAACGAGCATAGCGTAAAGAGCGGTCAAGGAATAACCGTTGATTTTTACGTAATCTTCGCCCATTACGTTCACGAAGAAGTACGGCTCGCCGTCGATAACTTCGTATGCGATGCCCACGATCGTGGTCTTGACTTCGGCTTTGGTCATTGCCAGTTCGATAAACGCGTTGGTTGCGTTCTCTTGCGCGCCTTTTGCAAGGTCTGCATTGCCTTTTGCCGTGAGCGTGAATTTCACGTCGTCGTTTTTCTCGGTCTTGTCGTCAATAAGGAAAGCCGCGCTTACGTCAACTCCAAATTTTTCACCGACGTTGTAACTTCCTTGAAGTTTTTGTATAACGTCAGCGAGCATATCAGAAGTGTCTTGACTGTAATCGACGGGTTTTTCCTGCTCTTCGTCTTTGTTGCATGCGCTGAGAGCGATCATGCTGAACGCGATGCAAACGATCAACAAGAACATCAAACCTGAAAACAGTTTACGTTTCATAATTTTCTCCTATGAGTTTTATTATTTGCAATATCCCGAAATATAAAGGCATACTTTTGGATATTGTCATATATATCATATTAAACGTTTCTTTCAAACAAATTAAATTAAAATTAAATTTGCAACTTTTTCAAAGAATTTTTGCTGATTTTTGCTTTAAATTCGCAAAACTTAACAAATGTATGAAATTTTTATTTAATTTTCGACACAAAAAAACGCGACTGGTCGTCGCGTTTCTTTCGTCGTTTCGTTACTTCCTATATAATTATATAATAGGCGTATTTGAAAAATATTAACCTTATATAGCGTGTCAAATCACCGTGAGCGTGAGTTGATACACGCTGTCGCCGTCAATACTCAAAGATATGCGGTAATACCCTGCTTTTGAAAAAACAAATTGAGCATTGAGTGTTATTGGATTTTTTATCATAGTCGGCAAAACGTACGTGAGAGTATCGCCTTGTGCGGCGGTCGTTCCGACGCTCCACTCTACGTTGTAATCGTCCTCGCTCGCCTTTTGCGTGAAAGACAAAGAGCCGTTTTGCATTCTTCCTTCGTAAACGGTGATTTTGAACGTATGTTCTTTATCTTCACCGTCCCCATGCACCGCATTCGAGATACTGCCGTTGAGCAAATAATCCGCATCTTTATACGCTATGATCTGCACGTCGCCTTTGGCGTCAAATCTATAACTCGGCTCGGTGTATTGCTTTGGCGTTACCGTTATATTGAACGGCTCGCTTACAAACCCGTTTTTCTTCACTCTCAAAGTGTAATCGTTGGATTTGTAGAACACAAGCACGCTGTCGTCGTATCCTGCGTGATGTCCCCACGCCGTCGAGTCGTCTGCAAGCGACGTTTCGTCAATGTAAAAGTCGGACATTGACAATCGCATAGACACGCTCGTCTTTTTCTCCACGCCGTCAACGACGTCTATATATATTGCACGCAAAGACACGTGGCTCGTGACGTAACACGGCGCGCCTATCGCAACCGAATATTTCGATGCCGAAAACTCGAAAGCGTCAGGCTTTTTGACGTTGAAATGTTTGGTTATAACTCTTCCGCCGACTTCGAATTTTACAGCGACCTGTCCCCAGTTTATAACGTGATAGTTTGTGGAAAACAGTCCTATGCTCGACGTAACGGCGTCAGATTTTCCGATTGTATTTATCGTCTTTTCATAACCGTTTTGATACTTTATCGTCGCATTTGCTATGATAAACTTCGGAATTTGCGAACTTTGCGAAACTCTGTACTCTTCGTCTTTGTCCGCCGACACGAGATTGAACGAGGACGGAACTTCCTCTTCGAGTTTGATTTTGAGCGTCACTTCTTGGGTGCATTCGTCGCCTTGACACTTGAAAAATCTGCGCATTACGTTTGACCTCACGTCACCGATACCCCACGCGTAATCGAGTACGCTCGGACGTTTTACTCTTGCCTTGACCTCTTGTAACTCCGTGCTTGAGAAATCGATATCGCCCAAGGATACAATCTCGCCGTACATATTACCGACGGTGGTTTTTTCGAGGTTTACGTAACTAAATTTGACCGACTTTCCGACGAGTTTTTTTGCCTCTGTTGCGCTCATAGGCACGTAACCTTTGCTATCGTCCGCGCCGTGTATGAGGTTGCCTTGCTCGTCGTATATATTTGACAAAAGGTACGTCGTGCCGTCGGTATCTTTTGCCTCGTTTAACAATTCGTAAGTCCAACCGAGAGCGTTATATTCTTTGCACCCCGAAACGAAGGAACCCGTGTATGATTTGAGCGCAGACTCTTCGTTGTCTATGATATACACGACTTCTTTATATATATCGTATTCGTTGACTTGTCCGTAGATATTGTCGTCAACCTTCATGCGCAACGTATCGATATCGAATTCGTCGCTGTTTGCGTCGTCGAGTATTCGCTTTGCAATAACGTTCGAATCGAACACCGCCTTTACTTCGGAAAAGTCAAAGTCTATCTTTCCGCCCTCGTTTGCCATTATCGAAGAGTACCATTGAAGGAGTATTTTGCACACCTCACCTCCAAGCTCCTCCGGCACGAGCGTAAACATACAATAATCAGGCATCGTGTTTATCGTCACGGTGTTGTCGTATTTGCCGATAGCGTCAAGATATTCCTTGCTCATCAAAAATTTGATATTCGTATTGATATAAAGATTATGACTTCCGAATGACGACGGCGAAAACGCAATGTCTATTGCCGCGCCTTTTGATTGCGCTATGCGCGAATTGCAATACGACGAGCAAGTCGAGTCACACTTGTGGCTCAATCTCAAATGCAAGAAGTTGTCGTCGGATAGGCAATTGAGGTCGTATCCGTTGTAGAGCAACTTCATTACGTCGATATTGGCGTTGAGTTGCATATCGTACTTCACCGCAATGCGCTTGGTGGTAGAATCCATACTTGCAAGCGTTCCGCCTATGGACGAAGTTGCCATTTTGGTGACTTTGTATCCCGTATCGGATTTTGGGAACGTCGCCTTTATCTCATCCTCGTTTGCGGACTCAAAAGTCACTTCGATACCGCTTGCAACGCCGTTTACCGCAAAATTTTCACCTTTTGCACCCACAACTTTGCCGTTCTCAAGCGTAAATTTGATTGATCCGCTTATACTCCCAACTTTATCCAAAATCTCGTTTGCGTCCTCGATGCCGAGCGTTCCGAGGAACAAGTCAAGCACGTTTTTATCGACGAATGACAATATATCCGCAAATTTTGCAAGCGTTTTGCCCGTCGCGCCGTCTGCAAGTACGAATGTTAGATATTTTCCGTCCGCGCTCTTGTCTCCGTTTTTGAAAAACGTTTCGCACAAGTCGAGAACGTATCGTTTTATCGCCTCTTTGGTTTCTTTTTGAGTGTTCTGATTATATTCGACGTTGAGCCAATCAAAGAAATTGGTCTCTTCGATCTTGATTTTCGTACCCGACAAAACGCTGTTTTGTACGATATCGATATACGAATTTGTGTTGTCAGCCTTGATAGACATCACGTTTTTGCCGTCCGATTGCACGCTTATTACCGCCGCCGCGTCGTCAACGTTTTTGGGATCGTACGCAAAATCGAGGGCAAAAAGAAATTCCTTGCCTTGTGACACGTATTTGACTTGCGCTTTGAAATTGAGTCCGTCGTCCGTGAGTGCTTGCTCGCTTACGAAGTTTGCCAGAGTTTCGCAATAATTTTGCCAACTAGTAGGCGTGCCGTGCGGAATATCGTTTGCGTCGCCGCAGCCGAAAAGCACGCACGATAACAAAATCAATATGAAAATTACGGAAAAAATCGCAAATTTTTTCATATCAGTTCCTCTTTATAGCCACGTCGATTTCAAGACCTTGCGGAATATTTTGCATTGCCTTTATACTTCCGTCCATACTCTCAACGATAGACTTCGCAACCGCAAGACCAAGCCCCGTTCCGTTGATATCTTTTGCGTTTTGCGCGCGATAGAATCTGTCGAAAATGAGTTCCAATTCACTCTTATCCACGCCGATACCCGTGTCCGCAACCGTCAAAATGCAGCCTTCTTTGGTGTTTTTGAGTTTGACGTTTATTCTGTCACCCTCGCGCGTGTATTTTATGGAATTGTCCAAAAGCACGGTGAGCAATTGTTTAATCTTTTCTTTATCCACTTGTATATCGCAATAATCGACGCACGCAATGAGTGCCTTGCCCGATAGCGTCGCAACGTCCGAGAACATATCCACCACTTCGGAAACTGCGTCGCTCATTATACCCTCTTTCTTTATAGACTTGTTCTCGCCTCTTACGATATTCAAAAGCCCCGTTGACATGGTTGACATATAGTCCACTTCGTCGAGGCTGGAATTGATTTCGTCCGCAACCTCGCTCACCTTTGCGTCGGGTGTGGCAAGCACGTTTTCGAGATTGCCCTTGATTATCGCAAGCGGAGTGCGAATTTCGTGCGACATATCGTTGATAAACGCCTTTTGCTTGTAATAGTTGTCCGTGATAGGCTTGATTTCCATTTGTCCGAGCGCAATTGCGATAACAACGCAAAGCACCACGAACGCAATCGCAAACGGAATACTGTATAACTTCACGTTTTCATTGCCCGTCGTGATATGATCTGAGCAAGCAAACACTTTGATATATGCACCTGCATTGCCGTCAACCGCCGTCGTGTAA
>DBJV01000120.1:1570-3338 GCA_002297185.1 Christensenella sp. UBA767 | reverse complement strand
GCTGCGCTCCTCTGAATGACAAGAGGGTGGGACACCCACACCTGAATGGATGTGGTTTACGTATATTGATTTTTAGCGTTATTTTTTCTTGAGGCGTTTGGTGTGGCGAAGGCGAGAGTGGCGATAGCTCTTGGCGAGACCGCCGCCGGAGGTTTCGCGATAGCGGACGTTGATGTCCTTGCCCGTTTGATACATCGTTTCAACAACCGCGTCAAAGGAAATTTGGCGTGAGTTGGTGAGGAAGTTTGCAAGCGACACGGCGTTGATTGCACGCATTGCCGCAACTGCGTTGCGCTCGATGCAGGGGATTTGCACGAGACCTTCGACGGGATCGCAAGTGAGACCGAGGTGATGCTCCATTGCAACTTCTGCAGAATACTCGATTTGGTCAAAGTCCATTCCGAAAAGTTGCGCAAGTGCCGCCGCCGCCATGGAACAAGCAGTTCCGCATTCCGCTTGGCAGCCGCATTCCGCACCGCTTATAGAGGCGTTGGTCTTTACGATGTTGCCGATGATGCCTGCCGTGCAAAGTGCGTCTATTATATCGTCGTTTGTAAAAGAGTGCGTCTCTTGCTCGTAGCGAAGTACGGCAGGGACTATACCGCAAGAACCGCAAGTGGGCGCGGTTACGATGATTTCACCTGCTGCGTTCTGCTCGCTTACCGCAAAAGCGTATGCACATACGAGGCGGTTTTCTTTGGTTTGGGGAGTTTCGTCAATGTGGCGGTGTTGATAGAGGATTTTTGCTCTGCGCTCGGTGTTGAGACCGCCCGGTAGCACGCCGCTTGCTTTGAGACCTTGCTTTATGGCGTTTTTCATTGCCTCCCAAATCTCTGCGAGATAAGTGCGGATTTGTTCGCCCTCAAAGCGTTCCACGTATTGAGGAATGGTGATTTCCTCCTTGTCGCAATATTCGCGGATTTGCTCGAAAGTGTGGTGAGGATAAACGTCCTCGGGTTCTATCGAACTTTCGCCTTCAACCTCGATTGCTCCGCCGCCCACGCTATATACGCGCCAAGAGTCTATAACTTTGCCGTTAAGGTCGTAGGCAAACAAGTCCATTGTGTTGGGGTGCGGAAGGTGAGTATTTTCAAAATCAAAAACGACGTCAACGGGTTTTGTAAACGTCTTTTTGAGTACGACGTCAGTGCCGTGTCCTTTTCCCGTCTTTGCCAAAGAGCCGTAAAGCACGGCTTTGAAAGAAAGCGCATTCTTGTTGCGCTCGGAAAAGAGTTTTGCGGCTTTTTCGGGTCCCATCGTGTGAGAACTCGAAGGTCCGCGTCCGATTTTGTACAATTCGGTGAGGCTTTTCATTGGTTACTCCTTATATCGAGGGTATTATAGCACACCTTGCGTTTTTATCAACGCTTTGAGAGGGATAAAGCCGCATAAAATCGCAAAATATTTTTGCGCATACCCCTCAACGATTTGCCAAGCGTATAAAAAGTGTGATAATATATCAAAGTTTAAAAGAGATATAAGTAGAAATACGTTGCTGTAAGCAAATATTTGCTATGATAAAGTGATATTGCGCCTATGGCGCAGTGATATTCTCGCAAAGCGAGAGTGATATTTTTAGCCTTTGGCTAAAAGTGATATTCGCACTTTGTGCGAGTTGCGGAATATCCGCAAAAATCGTCGCTGTGATTAAGACAACACGCACTTGTGCGTATTGTCAATAATCACACTAGATTTATTGCTCTTACTAACCGCGCAACCGATATACGCTATCAGTTCAAGCACGGGCAAAAACTCCTGCCACAGTTTC
>DBJV01000120.1:0-1540 GCA_002297185.1 Christensenella sp. UBA767 | reverse complement strand
GCTTGCTTGGTGGGTGCGGCTTGCGCCTTGATTGCCACGCTTGCGCTCGCAATGACAATATGGGTGGGGACACCCACACCCGAATAGACACGCTACGCTGGATTCCCACGGTCGCATTGCTCCCTCGGAATGACATAAGGAGAAATGCAATTCGGGGCGGCTAAAAGATATTTACGCAAAAAGTGGCAAAATAAACGCATATACATACGAAAAAATTATCGAAAGAAGGTTCGATTATGGTCAGAAACGATTTGAGAAACATTGCAATTATCGCACACGTCGATCACGGCAAAACTACGCTCGTCGATGGTATGCTCAAACAATCAGGCACGTTTAGAGAAAATCAACAGGTGGCAACGTGCGTTATGGACTCGGGTGACCTCGAAAGAGAGAGAGGTATCACCATTTTGGCAAAGAATACTTCCATACACTATAACGGCGTAAAAATCAACATTATCGACACTCCCGGACACGCGGATTTCTCGGGCGAGGTGGAGCGCGTTCTCAAAATGGTCAACGGCGTGGTGCTTTTGGTTGACGCACAGGAAGGTCCTATGCCGCAAACTCGTTTCGTCGTTGAAAAAGCGTTGGCTTTGGGACTTAAAATCATTATCGTCGTAAACAAAATCGACAAGCCCGACGCAAGACTTTCCGAAGTCGGCGACGAAGTGCTTGAACTCTTGCTCGACCTCGACGCAAGCGACGAGCAATTGCAAAGCCCAATTTTGTATTGCAGCGGCAAGCAAGCGACGGCAACTCGCGACTATAACGTACCCGGCAAAGACCTTAAACCGCTCTTCGATACGATTATCGATTATATCCCTGCACCCGAGGGAGATGAGAATGGTGAATTGCAACTTCTCGTGTCCGCAATCGACTACAACGATTACGTTGGTCGTATCGGTATCGGCAGAATAGAAAGAGGCAAAGTGGATATGGCAAAGGAAGTCGTTGTGTGCGATTATCACAGCGGAATCTCGCCGTATAAGAGCAAAATCGTCAACCTATTCCAAATCGAAGGACTTAAGAGAGTTCCCGTCGAAAACGCTATGGTGGGCGATATCGTGTGCTTTAGCGGTATAGAGAATATCACCATTGGCAACACTATTTGCTCTCCGACGAAAATCGAGCCTGTGCCGTTCGTCAAAATCGGCGAGCCGACAATCGAGATGAACTTCTGCGTAAATGACAGTCCGTTTGCAGGAAAAGAGGGTAAATTCGTAACTTCTCGCCACTTGCGCGACAGACTTTTCAAGGAACTTCTCAAAGACGTTTCTTTGCGCGTTTATCAAACGGAAAGCGCAGACACTTTCAAAGTATGCGGCAGAGGCGAAATGCACCTTTCAATTCTTATCGAGACGATGCGCAGAGAGGGATACGAGTTTGGCGTAAGCACACCGAAGGTCATTTTCAAGACAATTGACGGCGTGAAATGCGAGCCTATGGAGCAACTTTTCATAGACGTCCCTGCAGATTGCGTGGGTTCGGTTATGGAGCGTATGGGCGTGAGAAAGGGCGAACTCGTCACAATGACTCCGTC
>DBJV01000111.1 GCA_002297185.1 Christensenella sp. UBA767 | reverse complement strand
GCGATATAGCGAAACTGTGGTTGGAGTTTTTATCCTTGCTTGAACTGATAGCGTGTATCGGTTGCGCGGTAGAAATTTCGAGAACAAATGCGGTAATCGGCAACAAATCTCGTTTGTTGTCGTGACCGCAATGCTGTTTGAGAAATATGTATTGACATTTATATCGTTTTTGTGTAATATTGTAATGTATAAAAATCTGCGCATATGCGCGAGCGCGTATATACGCATAACACCAAAACCCGAGGTGGAAATTATGATGAGAAACAAAAAAGAGTTGAAAGGTTTTCTTCTCACGGCAACCAGACTGATTGTGCTGGCTTTGGTCTTTGTCACCGTATTTACGGTTGCATTGACTTCGGATTTTGTCGGCTCGATTGGCGAGGACAATACTATTAATGTGGCTGATGCAACGACTGTCGATAATGGCGGATCGACACCTGTAAGTATTCCGGGATTGACACAAGATGATTTCGGCTTTCCTATGGAAAAGGCTGTCAATGGTAGTTGGTCAAAAAAGGTGTCATTGTCGGGTATATCGATAACAGATTCGAATGTTAGTGTTTATAAGCCAGAAGATACTGGTGTTGATGTGAACATTACAACATCGAACAACAATCAATACTATGTTCAAGCCGACGGACGTGCGAGTTTATACATACAGGTTACTTCAAGAATAAACTTGGGTTTGGGTGATTTTGTAAATAAGATGGTTGCTACAGGGTACTTCAATGTAAAAGTTACCGTTGACGCAGCCGTATCTTTTGAAGGTGGCAGTAACCAATCTAGCGGAGCTCTTGCGCTTGCAAATCTTGGTAAAGCAAGCAATAGTGAAAAGCGCGATGCATATAGCAGTACTGTCACGCTTACAAAAGCAAAACCGTATCTTGCGTTTGAAACATACTCAACGGCTCAAGCTCAAACTGTGTTTACTGATCCTATTAAGCAAACGGTTGTCTTTAACTCAATTGAAGTCGAAATTATTCCGCCTACAGGACACAGTGTAGAGGGAAGTGCGGGTCCGATTGTATCAAGTTCATATGCAGGACTTGCAAGCGAGTTCGTAAGCGGTACAAGCGGAAACGGGCAAGCACCGTACATCGAGAAAGTGGAGGATTATCCGCTTTATCAATATCTCGGTGAGGCGGCTGCAAAATTTATCAAAACGGATAAGGTGACCAGCGGATCGGGTAAGTTGGCATCTTATACAAATACCTCACTCGGGAAATTTAATAACACGGATTATTATAAATTTGCACAGACAGAATATGTCAATACTTTCAACACTACGGGAAAGACTATAAGCGAGTTGATTGAAGAGGCTACGGCAAATCCCGAAGGTTTTGACGAGACGCAATTGACAAAAGTCGGCGCGGCGGATAAGTCCATTTCCGGCTATAACTCATCCGGACTTACATGGAAAGATGAAAACAATCTGAGCAAAGTTTCAAGAATAATGTACGTCAAGGTCGGCGAGACGGAATTTGAGTTCTACAATTCGAGCGAGACGTACACAAAAGAATTGAAAAATGAGGATAATGAAACGGTCGGCTATGCGAAAATCACCAAAACGAGCGTAGGCAAAATCGTCATTAGTTTGTACTTTACTGCAAATTGTACTATCCAAACAACCGTCATCGACTGTGACGGAAACAAAGTAACAACTCGTCTCGAAGTTACGGGTATTGATACGAGCCTCAACGATAACGGAACGCCGCTTTCCGATAGTGACTACGTCAAATCAAAAGATAACGTGTCTTTGCTTGAATGGCTTTATGCCAATCGTCTTGAGATAGGTTCCGAACTTGAAATCGACGAGGATACAAGTGCAGGTAGTTATTCTCCGCGTCTTTGGTTCTATACCATTAAGAGAGCGGACGAATTTAAAGATCTCGGCGATCCGAAGAAGTTTAATACACTTTTGGAATTGCTTGAATCGGGACTTAAACCCTTGGGAATAGGCGAAGGATTTACTTTTGACTACGACTTTGTGTCTGGTAAGGCAAAGAGCTATGGTTCTTCCACATATGACGCTATAGGTACGCTCGGAGAGGACGGAAAGATTACGAGCGAGAGTGCGGCGAAGGGACACGGATATTATCTGTTTACGTTCTATACGATTGACCTTGCAGGTAACTTGAACGCCGCAACGTCGTCATATTATGCGAAGGTGGATTACGATACGCCGAATTATAGCGTGGATTTGTCATATATTCTCAGATCGGATAATTCAAAACATACAATCAAGCCTGCGGACAACGGAACGTGGGCAAAGGGCGTTACGACGCTGGATATTTTGCTCGGCGCACTCGGATTCTCGGGCAATACGCTCGTATTCGAGGATTTGATGGGTTATCACGTGTTCAAGTTTGAGAACGCTATCGTGAACGGCGTGAATACAAGCAGACTTGCATCTTATTATAACTCCTATACTCCGACGGGAGGCGGCACGGTGGCGGTTGAAAACGACGAGGTCGAAATCACCATAACGGACGCGAGCGGAAATTATAAAGTTGCGGCAAAATACATCTACGACGCAACCAAGAACAGCGGAACGTTGAGATTTGTCATCAATGCGGAAAGCATAGAGTGGATTACGGCGTTTACGCTTTATACGGGAAGTTTTGCCACGATTGACGATATGGATTCGCATCAAGGCAACAGTTATATTTCGTCGGCGTGGGTAGGCGGCGTTAAGGTGCTTATCGATACGATTGCGCCGACAAATCCCGATTTGGTGTCGGGCGAAGATACGCCGTTCAGCAAGAATTTCGACGGCAACTACGACGCATTGCCGAGTTATTCGGACAGACAATGGTACACGGGCGCATACGATAAATACGTGGCAAGCATCGACTTCAACGACGTGTTCCTCTCGAGCGAATACGCCAAGGACGTAAGGGTGTATTACGGCATCAAGGTGGTGCAAAACCTTACGGAACTCGGCAATCTCGAGGGATTGAAGATTGAGGAAAAATACGGCTCGATAACGGATAATTCAAAGGGTTATTTCGATAGATTCCAACACATCACGGGCGACAATATCTCCACTGAAGGCGAAACCGCAATAGAGAACGGCACAATGAACATCGTTCCCGGCGGCGGAGCAGGTATGCGCGTTATCTACGTGTGGGCGGTTGACCAAGCAGGCAACGTGTCCGAACTCAAGACGTATTATATACTTGCCGATAACACCACTTATACGCTCAATGCAAAAGTGGGCAAGAACGACGTGACGGACAGCGAGGCAAGCATTATTTCCGTCGATGAAGAAGGCAATGCGTTGACCAAATTTACGAGAGGCGAAATCGCAACTTTGAACACGGTGCTCGGCGACGATTTCGTGCCGTTTGCGCTCACTTTGACGGTCAACAACATCGCAAGCAGACTTCTTTACAACTATATGCCCTCTCGCGAGTGGACGATTGCCAATACGGACAACGAGGACTATATCAATTACGCACAAAACGACAGCGTTAAACTTGCAATCGACGACAAGGACAACCTCGGTATGCTCGATAATTCAAAGACGCTCAATATCGAGTTTGCGTACAGAAAAGTGGTGGATTATACCGTCACCAACTATTCCGTTGCGTACAATTCTCGTCCGATGACCGTCGAGATGACGTTTACGGACGCAGCATCCGCATCGAGTTTTGCATATCGTTACTTCGATAAGGACGGGGTTCTTCTTGAAGAGGCTCCTATCAAACCGGGCGATTACTTCGTTGAAATCTACATTGACAAGAACAACGAAAACTACGTTACGGCGGACTTCGCTATGGACGGCGAGGGCAATCAAACATTCACGAAAGTCGCAGTTACGATTACAAAAGGTAAAATCGTCATCAGCGCAGTCGAAACCAATGCAGAATACGGCGCAGACCTTACGAACGTGTTGAAATACACGGTTTCGGGTATTGCGGAAGAAGATATGGCAAAAGAGGGCATTACGGCAGATATGCTCGCACTTGCTCTCGACGTTGCAAATTACAGCCCGACAGGGTTCTATTCGGTCGGTTTCTACAACGTCGTGCTTAAGGACAACAAGCTCGTGAGCGAAGGCGTGGATAACTACGATATCACGTTTATGACGGCTCAACACCGTGTAAACCAACGCAATATCAACGTCTATGTTCAAGCGGCAACGAAGGTTTACGGCGATCCCGACCCGATGTTCAAATTCGGCGTGAAGGAGAGCGATCTTGCATTTAACGGCGCAAAGACGGCGCAAGACATACTTGCGGAAATCTTTGACAGCGCAGCATATACGTCGGCAGGCAGCGAAAACGGTTTCTTCCTCTACGAGGCAGGCGACCGTATCACTCGTGAGTCGGGCGAAAACGTGTGGGCGTCTTATAGATTCAACAGCGATAAGAGTTTGTTTGACGTGAACAGCAACTACAGAGTAACCCTCCAAACGCAAGAGTTGTTCTCAATCACGCAAAGACAAGTCGAAATCGACGTAAGCGGTCAATACAAAGTGGTGAAGAGCAGCGAAACGCCGTCGGCGGACGGTATCGTGCCGAGTTACACTCTCGACGCTAAAGACGCATTCCTTGCAGACCTTATCGCAGAATTGCTCGAAGGCAAACTTTCGCTTGCGACAGTCGGCACGGCGTTGGGCGAGAGCGACTACGATACGAACAAGTATCAAGGCGCAACGGGCTTTGAAATTTTGCTTGCAAGCATAAACGACAATAACGTTGCGATCGTTCTTAAATCGACAGAAAATTACATAATTTACGTTGCAAAAGCAGGCACCGTAATCATCAAAGCGAATAGGGAATTTACTTACGTATATGGCGAAATAGTGCCTGAGGGGAGTACGTATAATACAAACGACTTTACGTACGAGTGCGACGACGAAAGCGTAGTATTCGACCGCGTTGACTGGATTATGCTTTTGTCTCACGCAGAAGAATACATTAACGTAGGTAGATACGTTGCGACGTTCAAAGATGTAGAACTCTATAATAACGGCGTGAAACTTGATGGCGTTAACGTAGAAGTCGAGCCTGTGATTATCAATATCACTCCTGCCGAAATTCAAATTCGTCCGACTGCAAGCGCATTCACAAAGGTATATGGCGAGGCGGATTCCGTATATGGCATCGGCTTTGAAATCGTCAAGGTGAACGGCGAGGCAATCGCTAAAAACGGCTCGTACGCAGGTCTTTCTTACGACGAATTGCTTGCAACTATCAGCGGCTCTTTCGCAAGAGCAAGATATAGCAAAGGCATCTTCACGGCATACGGCACGCGTTACGACAACGTGTTGACGGACAATAACTATTACTACGGTTACGTCGTAAACAAGGCGTTTGCAAGCAGCAACGACAACTTTGTGACGAATGCGGCAATCGACGGCGAATACGCAAACGCACACTTTGAAATTAAGCCCAAGGAAATCGTAATCCACACGGCAAACCTCGTCGGCGTAAGCAAATACTTCAACGGCAACAACGTGGTCGATTACGACGCGGCAGGCGTTACGATGTACGACCTTACGTCTCAACTCGTTCTTGCGACGGATAAGGTGAAACTCGTTGCAAACGACAAGTATTACACGGTAATCGGCGACGCATCGAGCGATACTGCGACTCATATCGTGCTTGGCGGATTTGCACTCACGGGCGAGCAAAGCGCAAACTATACGCTTGCTTACATTGTCAACGACGGACATGCCGAAAGCATTAAAGTAATCGGCGACAAGAGCGGTGAGAACTTTGTTATCGACGGCACGACGGTTGAGATTGCGTATATCGATAACTCAAATTCCGAAGGCGTAAAGAACGATTTTATTTACATTTTGTTCAAGCGTATCGGCGTTGAGAAGAACGACGTGACAATCGTCAAGGAATACGACAATACCAACGTCCTCTATGCAGATAACGTTATAATCGCAAAGAGCGCAGACAACAAAGAGGCAAGCACGGCAATGCTCATCGGCGCAAAAAAGACGTTGATCGTGGAAGAGAGCGGAGTGTTCTCGGGCGTTAAGGCAGGCGAGGGATACCTCATTTCAAGAGTGAAATTGGTGTTCACGTTTGAAAACGGCAATCTCTCGGCAGGCAGCGTTTACGACTATAAAGACAACGACGTCGATATAAGAGTGGTCGGAAATACTATTGAACTTACCGTGCGCAACGTCAAAGCGACAATTGCGAAGAAGAAACTCAATGCGGCAAGTTTTGCAACCGTCGCACCTATAAATCGCGATTACAACTCAACGACGAGCGTTGACGTCAACTACACGTATGCGGATAACGCACTCGTCACGGGCGACAGCGTGGAATCCGTCGGTCTCAAACTCGTGGGCGAGGCAAACGGCAAAGATTTCGGTCAACATCAAGTGACGATTTCTGCCGAAAACACCAAGATTTCCAACGCTAACTACGAGGTTGACGTAAACGATATCAATAACAATTTCTCGGGACTTACCGTAGAAATTCAAAAGGCAAGACTTATGCCCAACGTGTTGTTCGAGGGCAAAGTCTATGACAACACTACGGACGTAAATGCGACGAAGAGATCGGGCAGCGATTTCACGACGTTGTATTATTCGGATAACCTCAGAGCAGAGCTTGCGCAAATCCATATGAGCGGAAACGTGACTTACACGCTTTCGGCTATGGGCGCACCCGACGCAAACGTTGCCGTTGACTCGGAAGGAAACGAAATCGGACACAACGTTATGATTTCGGGACTTACGATTTCGGCAGACGACGCAAATATCCTCAAGAACTACAGAATTTACGGCTCCGTATATAACAGCGGTTCGGGATATATGGCGTTTGAGAACGCACAGGAAGGCACAGTTGCAGACTACGAGATTTTGCAAGCGGTCAAAGTGTCCAAAAAGACCATAAAACTCATCACCAACGACTTCCAAATTGCACCCAAGGTGTATGACGGCTCGGTGACGGCTACGATTACAATTCAAGTTCCCGTCAACGGCGGAAACAGAGAAGGCGTGCTTGCAGAGCATAAAGATTTGCTCGAGATTGCGGCTACGGGTACGTTCAGTTCCGCAAAGGTGGGCAAGAATATCAAGGTTACGGTGTCCGCTCCGCAATTGAAGTCCAAGAATGGAATAGATAATAATATCGTAAATAACTATTATCTTGATAAATCCGCGGGCGCGTACGCGAGCAACATCACGGGTACTATCATCGAAAGACCCGTTGCCGTTGAAGTGGATCTTGGCGAGAGAATATACAACGGATATTCCGAAATCGTCAAAAACAAGATTAGATACACGATGGACGGCATCATCGAGTCCGAAGTGCGCAACTACAACGTTGCAACGACGGGCGGCGCATACTTCATCGATAAGAACGTCGTTCTCGACCAAAACAAGGAAGTAGATTTCAAAGAAGGCAACGTGTATAATCCCAAGTTCACCAATCAGGGCGGCTTTGATATCAACTACGTGATTACCTACAAGACTACGGTCAGAGAGGACGGTCGCGATTCGGATATCCTTGCATACGAGGATAAGGACGGCGTCCATTACTATCCGCAAAGCGTTCCTGCAACGGCAACCGCATACTACTACAGTTTGCGCACCGTGTCCAAGTACGTCGATGACGCAGATTACGAGGACGCAAAAGACTATATCGTCGGTCGCTACAAAGTGAACGGCGTGGAGGTCTATCTCGTGTCCGACGATTATGCAGGCGGCAAAGACCTCGGCGAAACGATGACTTACATCACGGGTAAGGGCAAAATCAATCAAAGAGGCGTGTATATCACCGCAAACAGCATTGAAAAACTCGGAACTGAAGTCGCTGAAAAGATGTTCAAAAAGCAATACGACGGAACGACCAAGTTCTACGGTACGATTGAAGGCACGGACGCTGCAACCGACGCTTACAGACTTACATCAACGGGTATTGCAAACGTCATTAAGGGCGACGACGTGCATATCGCAAACGTTTCGGCAGAGTACAACAGCGCATACACCAACGCAATGTATGTCGTGTTTACCGCATCCGGTCTTGCAGGCAAAGACGCCGATAACTACACAATCCAAAACACGAACAGCGGCGCAAGCAGCGATAGTTACACCGCAAAATTGTCCGCAAATACCCAAAAACGCGTAATTACTTCAACGTTGCAAGACGGCGAAATGGTCTATGGCACTACGCTCGGAAACGTGGGCGGAAACGTGGAATATACCATAGTAGGCGCAGACGATACGTCGTACGCATTGAATTATGTCGAGTCGCTCAAATCCTTCTTCATCGCAACGGCAGACTTCCTTGCGATTACGGGACTTGAAGTAAACGAAGAGAACGCAAAATATCTTGCGCAAATCGACGCATACACGTATAACCTTGTTGCCGGCGAGTACGTCAAGGCGGCAGACGGCGTCAGAGGCGATTACTTCAGATTCGGCGGCGAAACGGGCAACGCTATTACGAGTTTGCCTAAGCCCACTGCGACGTTCAGCACGAGCAGACCGAATGCAGGCGCAATCGCAAAGAGTTATTATCTCGTCGGCGGCGTTGCGAATAACTTTGCGTTTAAGTTTGAATACACGGGTACGGGCAACGACGGCACGAGCAAACTCGTCGTAATCAAGAGAACGCTTTACGTTACGACCGCAGGTATCAATCACGTCAAGACTTATGGCGGCACGGATCCTGCAATCGACTTCTTGTTTGACGGTATCGCATCCGGCGACGGATTGAGCGTTTTCGTAAACAACAAGGGCGTTGATTATCGTCCTGTCGTGGTGCTTGCCGTGTATAATTCAACGACGGGCGAATACACGCCTGCAGGCAAGTATGCAAAGACCAGCGATACGCTTGGCGAGAACGAGTACTACGTGTATTATCTCGCACTTCCGAGCGGACTTGAGAGTTACGACGACTTCGCACCGATTAGCAACTATAACGTCGTTATCGGTGACGCAAGCACGCTCAAGGCAATCGCTACGACGGATGAGAGCGGAAACGTCGTTAAGGATTCGAACGGCAAAGACGTTTATGAATTTGCATACTCCTTCGAAAACGGCGCGATAAGCAAGAAAGCATCGACGATCACTATCAAACTTCCCGAAATGGACGGTATCAGCATCGATACGACCAATAATACCTTCACATATACCTACGACAAGGCGACGGGCAAGGGTGTGAACAGAGTTTTCGACGTCGTTAAGGGCGCAAAGACCGACGACGAGGTCAGATACGTCAAGGACGGCGTGGCAAGCGAGGCAAGCAACGCAGGTACGCATACGGGGTACGTATATGTCAAGCGTTTCGTCAAGGTCGATAACGGCGATACCAACGGGTACTTCATTGAGTGGAGCAGTTCCGAAGAGGTGACGATCGTCATCGAAAGAGCGTCCGCACAACTCAAAGCGGCGCCGTCTTACGAGTATTACAACGGAAAGGCGCAATCTTATCCCGTCAACTGCATCTCCGTACACGAGGGCATCACGAGCGGTTTTCTCGAGGGCGATTACGAGATGTCGTACAAGATTTACAAGAACGGACAATACGAGGACGTGCTTAATCCTGCAGACATCAAGAACGCTGGCACGTATATCGTGACGTTCCGCCTCACGGACGAGTTCGAGGTCAATCATCCCAACTACAAGAAGGAAGAAGTTGAATCCAAGTTCGTCATCAATCAAGTGGTTGTCAACGTGACCATTGACAAGACGGGTTACAGCGCAACTACCGAGTTGAAAGAGGATAAGTCAAGCGTCACCAAGCTCAGAGCGATGTATGATCCCAACGGCGATTACAACATTGGCTACAGCGTGGCTATGGGCGACGGATACAAGAATAATTCCGCAATCGAAATCACGAAGGCGATGACCAAGTTGGCGTTTGCAAAGGATTCCGATGGAAACGAGAGACAAATCACGGGCGCAGGCAAGTATTCCTTCACGGTGTCTATCACCAATGAAAATATTGCAGGCAACTACGCTTTGGTCGGCAACGCAGGCGTACTCGAACTCACCGCAAATTCCTTCGATAGCGACGGCGGCTCGGTCAGAATCGACGGCGACGGTATCGTGGCAAACAGACTTTCGGTAAGGGATATCACTGACAGCATTATTGCAAGCGACATCAACTACGTTGCGATTATCAAGCAATTTATGCCCGCACTCTCGGCGGCGGCAGACCTCAAGGACGAGGCGCGCGTGGCGGCGGTTGTCAAGATGGAACTCTATTGCGACAATCAACTCGTAGTACTCAACGGCGAGACAACGTCCATTAGCGTTGCAATCCCGAACACCGTCAACAAGAACCTTAAGGGCATTGCGCTTTACACCGTAACCAAAGATGGTACGCTCAAGAAACTCACCGATTACACCGTCAACAACGGTCGCATCGAATACTCCACCGACTACGTGTCCGCACTCGTATTCGTCGATGTCAATCCGCCGTCTCTCGAACCTTGGGAAATCGGCGTAACGGTCGGCTCGATACTTGTTGTCGTCATCATAGTGGTGGCTTGTGTGGTCGGAATTGTTGTCCGCAAGAAACACCTCAAAAAACTTATTTAAGCGCATCAGATAGCGAATAACTGCGGCAGAGCCACTTGTTCATTCAGTCACGTACGCTTGTGTACGTTAGGCTGCCTGTCCAAGTGGCTCTTTCTTGTTCTTCATCTATCTGATGCACTTAAATATAGTTTTTTGGTGAATTATAATGCATTCAAATACCGCACTTGAATGAGCTTTTTAGGGTATATGGTATTTTTCTAAATACTCATAAATTAGTATTGTTTGTTTTAAACTTGTGTTTCCACTCATAAAGAATAAAGAGTGCGCCTACGGCTGGATTCTCACGGTCGCTTTGCTCCCTCAGAATGACGAGAGGGTGGAACACCCACACCTGATATGGAATTATCCGCAAATAAATGCGCCAAAGGCGCACATACCAAGCAAGCGATATAGCGAAATTGTGGCAGGAGTTTTTATCATTGAATGAACTGATAGCGTTTATCGGTTGCGCGGTAGCAGAGCAATAAACCTAGCGTGGCTAAGACAATACACACAAGTGTGTGTTGCCGTTGCCACAGCGACGGCTTTTGCTCTAATTATTAATTATTAATTTTTACAAAAACGCTTTTTGTCAATACAAAAACATATCTTTGTGTGCTTTTCGCTTAAAATGCTTTTAATACACATTTATTCGACATTTTGGACTTGAAAAAATACGGGATTCGGTGTAAAATATTTATATCATATTGTGGAGTGTGCTATGCGTATGGCAAAAGTTGCTGTAGGGTGCGATCACGGCGGATATCCGCTCAAGGGTGCGGTTGTGGCTGCGCTTGAAGAATTGGGGGCGGAAATCGTGGATTTCGGTTGCGATTCCATCGAGTCCGTGGATTATCCCAAATACGGCTACAAAGTGGCTAAAGCCGTGGCGAGCGGCGAGTGCGACCTCGGCGTGATTATGTGCGGTACGGGCATAGGCATTTCAATTGCCGCCAACAAAGTTAAAGGCGTAAGGGCAGGGCTTGCAGCCAATACGTTTATGGCGGAGATGACGAGACGGCACAACGACGCAAACGTTTTGGCACTCGGCGGTAGAGTTGTTACTCCAGAAGAGGCAAAAGATATCGTGAAGGCGTGGTACAATGCGTCTTACGAGGGCGGAAGGCATCAAAAACGCCTCGATATGATAAATGAAATTGAGGAAATAGAGCGCAATGATTGACGAGGTATTGAAAGACATAAGAGAGGCGGAGGCAAAAGCCGAGCAAATCGCACAAGACGCGTATGCAGAGGGCAAACAAATAGTTTTGCAGGCAGAACTCGACGCTCAAAAACAAAAGAAAGCCACTTTGCTCGAATGTAAGGACGACCAAAGAAATGCGCTCGCCGCCGCAGAAAAACGTGCGGACGTCAAGCGTGAGGAAATCCTCAAAAAAGGTCAAAAAGCGGCAGACAAGCTTGTCGAGGACAAAAACTCCGATATCGAGGAGCAAGCGGACAAACTTGTGGAAGTGCTTATTGCGAAGTATTGCGGAACGCAAGAAAATTAACCAATAAAATTAATAATTAATAATT
>DBJV01000023.1:10852-14845 GCA_002297185.1 Christensenella sp. UBA767 | reverse complement strand
TGATTTACGATTTTGGCGGTAATTTTTCCGTCGGTGAGGACTACGTAGGCGTATGAGGGCGCACCCGAGAGTGGCGAGAGCAAAGAGCCGGGGCAGATAAAGGTTATGCCGTCGCTTTGCGTGATTTCGGCAAAGTGTGTGTGTCCGTAAAATACGAGATTGCAGCCGAGTTCTTGCGCACGGAATTTGAGTGATATCAAATCGCGCTTGACGTGGTATTTATCGCCGTGCGTAAGCAAAATTTTGAAGTCGCCGATTTGCAAAACTTCTTCGTCGATAAAGCCGTGCGGATCGCAATTGCCCTTAACCATATGCAGATTTTTGTGAAATAGCAAATCGCCGAGCGACGTAATGCCGTCACCCAAAAAGAATACGTAATCGTTCTCTTGCGCCACGCTCAAAAGGCGAGGCGGAAGAGGTAAATTGTGGCTGTCGCTGAATGCGACTATGGTGGTCATTTTCATCGTTTTTCTTGCAATTTTTCAAGCATTGCACGCAAGGCTCTGCCTCTGTGACTGACGGAATTTTTCTCTTCTTGCGATGCCTCGGCAAACGTCTTTTTCAACTCGTACGAATAGAAAAGCGAGTCGTATCCGAAACCTTCCGTTCCGCGTTCTTCTCGCAAAATCTCGCCTTCAACACGTCCTTTTGACGTGATAAAGTCGCCGTTTGGATAAACGATTGCAATTACCGTGGCGAAATGCGCCTTGCGGTTTTGCTCGTTTTGAAGGTTCTTTAAGAGCAGCGCACGATTGTTTGCGTCGTTGTGTTCCTCGCCTGCGTATCGTGCGGAATATACACCCGGCGCGCCGTCTAACGCGTCCACCATAAGTCCCGTATCGTCGGCAAGCGTCGGCATGTGGCAAAGTTCTTGAATTGTGCGTGCTTTGAGCAATGCGTTCTCCTCAAGCGTCGTGCCGGTTTCTTCCACGTCAACGTCGATTCCGAGGTCTTTGAGCGAAAGCAGTTCGTCAAATTGTCCGCTGAGTATGGCGCGGATTTCTTGCAGTTTGTGTACGTTGTTGGTTGCGATGGCGAGTTTCATTTTTCACCTCTGATTGCCCACGTCGGTTTGATTACCGTATGCGTATATTTATTGCTTGTTTTGTCCCGTTTTTAAGGGCTTTTTATGCTTATATGTTTTGCTATGATGAATGTCCGTTAGTGCTATCTTGATTGCGATGCTACACGCATTTTATTGCTTATTTTCGTTCCATTGCTTTATACATTTCGCGATATTGATAAAGTGGTCTGCGATACGCTCGGAGTCCGATGCGAGCGACAAATACTGCGCGCCAACGTCCGGGGTGCAATCTCCGTCTCTCAAACGAGCGATGTGATTTTCGCCCATCTCGTCCTTGATATCGTCAATCTCTTCTTCGATTACGTTTGCGGCGTCGAGGCTGTCAAGATCCGCATTAACGTACGCCTTCATGGTCTTTTGGAACAAGTCCTCTATATGCTCTTGCAGATTGCGTATTTCGCCCACGGCTTTTTCGGAGAACTTTTGGTCGATGTCACGTAGTTTGTCGGCGTACTCCACGATGTTTTCCGCATAGTCGCCCACGCGCTCGATATCGGACACGGTATGGAACGTCGTAGCAAGATAATTGTGGTCGGCGTCGTTCATTTCGCACTTTGAAAGCTTGACGACAAATCTCGAAATCTCCTTATTGAGGAAATTGAGTTCGTTTTCGTTCTTGCGGAATCTTTCGATATTGGAATAATCCAGCGTGCATACGATGTCGCAAGCGATTTGATAGTTGTGCAGCGCGATTTCCGCCATATTCACGATTTCGTTCTTCGTTTGAAGTACGGCAATCGGCGGTGTCGAAATCATATGCTCGTCGATATAGTACAACTTTTCAGCAGGCTCTTGCGCCGACGCCTTCTTGTCGGGAATCATCTTTGAGACGAGTTTGACCATAAGATTGGTGAGCGGCAGCACGAGCGCAACTGTAATGACGTTGAAGAACGTATGGAACATTGCAAGTTGTGTT
Source organism: Christensenella sp. UBA767 (assembly GCA_002297185.1). Lineage (GTDB taxonomy): Bacteria > Bacillota > Clostridia > Christensenellales > CAG-917 > CAG-475. Next base: position 12,845 of record DBJV01000023.1, on the reverse strand, counting down.
TGCGGCGTGTTGGGGAACATCTTTTCAAACAAATACCCGAACGTGATAACGTGTGAGGGATTTACGCTCTTGCTTATCTCGCGCATCATCATTGCAACGAGCATAAAGATAATCACACCTGTGACGTTGAAGAGTAAGTGGATAAGAGCGGTACGCTTTGCGTTGGTGCTTGACGTTATACCTGCGATAATCGCAACCACGCACGAGCCGATATTGGAACCCATCGTGAGATAAATGCCCTGATCGAGCGTTATAAGCCCCGTAAACACCATCGTGATTGCAACGGACGTCATAACAGACGAACTTTGGATTATAGCGGTGAATACCGCGCCGATAAGCACGAGCAAAATCGGATTTTTGATGAGAGCGAGGAAATTTTTGACGGATTCGAGTTCCGCAAACACCTTCATTGACGCGCTCATCATATCGAGACCGACGAACAGCATGCCGAAACCTGCCAAAATGCCGCCGACCTTTTTCACGACGTCCTTTTTTGCAAACGCCATGATAAATGCGCCTATACCTGCAAACGTTGCAAATATCACGCCAGTGGATATCGTATCCTCGAACATGCCGAGCGCGGTGATTTGTCCCGTTATCGTCGTGCCGATGTTTGCACCGTAAATGACGGTTGCCGCCTGCATCAGCGTCATAATGCCTGCGTTGACAAAACCTATGACCATAACGGTCGTTGCGCCCGAGCTTTGAATTGCGGCGGTTGCCACGGTGCCTATGCCTACGCCCATAAGTTTGCTTTTTGAAGTCTTGGCAAAGAGTTTCTTAAGTTTGTTTGACGAAACGGATTCGAGATTGGAACTCATCATCGTACAGGCAATAAGGAAAACGCCTATACCTGCGATGAGAGATAAAACTGCGGTTGCGATTTGAACGGGTGTCATAAAATAATATGTTGCACTTCTAGTGCCGTTGGGTTGCCCCTGCGAGCGCACTCGCGTTTATAAAGTTCGTTACCCCTTATAACAATAGTTATTATAAAGAAAAACGCGCCCATTGTAAAACGATTTGCGAAAGTCGCACCCGAATTTGTCACGATAGCAAAAATGCACCTTCAAAAGCCAACCAAAGAGGGAATATAGTAGGGTGCGGTAACTTTAATTTTACAAGGATAAAAACAATTCAAAAATCCGTCAAAATCGCAAAATTCGACAAATCACACGATAAGTGTATCGAAAATTCAAAACACATATCGTGTTATAGTGTATTGTAAATAGGGCATAAATAAGGCGTTTTAAGCGGTTTTACGCTCAAAACGCCAGTTTTACAACACGATAAGTGCTACTTTGTGAAATCGTCAAGTTGTTTTGGATTGGTGGAACGGTCGGAAATCGTCCTCTTCGTGAAGGTTGCCCGTAAGGTCGTTTCCCACTAGCAAACCGCGCTGCACGGCTTTGTATCCGTACTTTCCGCGTATTTTGTCAAGGCTCTCTTCCAGTTTGTCGTTTTTGCTTTCCACGTCGTCGAATAGCGACAGTTGGAGTTGGCTTTTGTCGCTAAGGCGTATTGCAGCAACGGTGATTGCTCTAAGAGGAGTGCCGAAAGAGTGCATTTGCTTTAACAACTCGATTGCGCTTTGTGCGATTGCGCTCGATGTTGCGCTTGCAGGATTGAGCGGAGTTTGTTTTGAAATCCATTGCAATTGCGGATATTTTATGGAAAGCCCCACGCCGCTTGCGACGAGGTTGTATTGCCTAAGTCTCAAAGCAACCATTTCCGACAAAGCGTAGATGACGATTTTTGCCTCGTCGATATTTTGTATGTCTCTCGGCGTAGTCGTGCCGTTGGATACGCTCTTTGGAATGCGCACATCGTAGTAACATTTTACCTCGTCCGTTTCTATGCCTGCCGCAGCGTTTATCATATTGTCCGCAATCACGCCGAATTTGTAGCGCAGGGTATCCCTGTCCGCATTTGCAAGTTGGCGAATGGTGCGGATGTTCATTTTGTCCAGTTTTTCCGACGTGTGCCGACCGAT
>DBJV01000023.1:0-10828 GCA_002297185.1 Christensenella sp. UBA767 | reverse complement strand
ACGGGGACATATCGCCGATTATTGACATATAGTTGTCCTTGTCGAGAACGGTGGTTGCGTCGGGCTTTTTGAGGTCGCTGCCGAGTTTTGCCAGAGTTTTGGTGAAGGAAACGCCCACGGATATGGTAAGTCCCGTCTTTTCCTTGACTTTTTGGCGCAATTCGTTTGCAATCTGCTCGCCCGTGCCGAAAAGCCTCTCGCAGCCAGTAACGTCCAGCCAGCACTCGTCTATGCCGAAACTTTCCACTCTGTCCGTATAAGTGGTGTAAATTTCAAAAACTTGTTTGGAATATTTGACGTATTCGTCAAAATGCGGCGGAACGAACACGATATCCGGGCATTTTTGCCTTGCCGACCACAGCGTTTCGCCCGTCTGCACGCCTGCTTTTTTGGCAAGTTGATTTTTTGCAAGCACGATGCCGTGTCTTGCCTCGGGATTTCCGCAAACGGCAAGAGGCATCCCGTCGTATTCGGGATGCAGTTTTTGTTCTACGGACGCGTAGAAGTTGTTTAAGTCGCAATGCAAAATTGTTCTACCCACGATTTGATTATACACAATTTTGTCTTGCAAAACAAGCGGTTCTAGTTTATAATAAGTCATAGATTAAAAATTTTTGCGCGCATAATGCGTGCGAGGAGTGTTATATGATTTTGGTTACAGGCGGAGCAGGCTATATAGGCTCGCATTGCGTAAGAGAACTCAAAGAACGCAATATGGACGTTGTCGTATATGACAATCTTTCAACCGGACATATCGAATCCGTGCCGGAAGGCGTGCCTTTCGTTAAGGGCGACATCTTTGATGTCGAACTTTTGAAATCCACTTTTGAAAAATACCACGTGGATTCCGTCATACACTTTGCGGCGTTCTCGCTCGTCGGTGAGAGTATGTCCAATCCTGCCAAGTATTATCACAACAACGTGGCAGGCACGCTCGCGCTTTTGGACGCTATGATTGCTCGCGACGTAAAATACCTCGTGTTCTCGTCGTCGGCGGCAACGTACGGCGATTGCGGCGACGGTCTTATCACGGAGGAGAGTCCGCAACATCCCACGAGCGTCTATGGTCAGACGAAACTCATGATGGAGCAATTTATGCAAGACTACGACAAAGCGTACGGTCTCAAATACGTTGCGTTGCGTTATTTCAACGCGGCAGGCGCACACAAGAGCGGCGAGATAGGCGAGGCTCACAATCCCGAATCTCACCTCATCCCGATCATCTTGCAAGTTGCCAACCACACCCGTGAATACATCGGCATTTTCGGCGAGGATTATCCCACGCCCGACGGCACTTGCGTGAGAGACTACATCCACATCACCGACCTTGCGGATGCACATATCCGCGCGCTCGACTATCTCAAACACGGCGGCAAATCCACCTATTACAACCTCGGCAACGGCAATGGTTTTTCCGTAAAAGAGGTCATCGATATGACGGAAAAGGTCACGGGAATCACCATTCCTCGCAAGATCGAAGGTCGTCGCCCCGGCGATCCCGCAACGCTCGTTGCATCGAGTGAGAAGATCAAGCGCGAACTTGGTTGGAAACCTCAATACGACAGCCTCGAGAGCATCATTTCGTCCGCTTGGAAGTGGCATTCGACGCATCCGCACGGCTATCAAAAGTGAGGTTTGATTGTATTATCGCAAAGTATATGTGACAATTTCGTCGCATAGAGTGGTAAAAACGAAACAACGGGGGACTATTTATGAAAGTTAGAAAAGCCGTCATACCTTGCGCAGGTTTCGGGACGAGGTTTTTGCCCGTCACCAAAGTGCTTGCCAAAGAACTTTTGCCCATAGTAGATACGCCTGCGCTGACGTATATCGTCGATGAGGCGGTGAAGAGCGGTATTGAAGAGATTATGATTGTCATATCACCTCAAAAAGAGGATATCAGACGTCTGTTCGAGCCAAACGAGCCGCTCAACGCGAGGCTCAAAGAGGTAGGAGACGAGTATTCCTATTCGCTTGCCAACAAAGAGGTGGGCGCAAAGGTGAGTTTCGTGGTGCAAGAGAAGATGGACGGCAACGCAAACGCCATATATCTTTGCAAAGAATTTGCAAACGGCGAGCCTTTTGCGGTGCTTTTCGGCGACGACGTTATGTACACGGCAGAGGGCGTTTTGCCCGTTACAAAGCAACTTATCGACGCATACGAAAAGACGGGCGGAGCAATCGTCGGCTGTCAGCACACGAGCGAGGAAGTCGCGCGCCGCTGCGGCGTTATGATTGCCGAAGAACAGGTTGACGATAAGATAACGAGAATAAGCGGAATTATCGAAAAACCCGCGGGCGAAATGCCCAGCAATCTCGTATCTCTCGGTCGTTTCGTGTTGCCGAGCGATATATTCGACGTAATCGAGCGCACCCCCAAGACGAACGGCGAGGCGTACCTTACGGACGCTATAAGCATACTTGCCAAAGAGAAGAGCGCATACTCTTGCATTTTCGACGCAAGACGTTACGACATCGGCAACAAGGAAGGGTACTTGGAGGCAACGATTGAGTTTGCACTCCGTGACGAGAACCTCAAAAACAACTTCAAAAAGTATATAGAAACCATCAAATAAAACTTCAAAATCGGGCGTTTTGGTTGTGCTTTAATTGAATTTGACACGGTTAGATGCTCGGTTTGGTGCGGATATGCCAAGGACGTGCGATATATGCGGCGAAAGGGAGGCAACTCTATTCGACCGCGTCGTTGAGAATAATCAAAGCGTGGAATACGCCTATTGCGAGGCGTGCTATACGCGCGCGCTCAAAGCGGGCAAAAATCCGCACGAAGAGGCACAAAAGAGGCTTGCAAGACGTGGCAAGGAATGCAAATTTTGCGGTTGCGACGTAGAGGAATTTCAAAAGACTTTCTTGTTCGGTTGCGCACATTGTTATGAGCAGATGCGCGGCGTTGCCGTGGATAGCGCGCTCAAAGCGCAGCATATATCCAGAGAAGATTTGCACGGCGCGATACCGCTCGTTCACGTGCATAGCACGTGCGATTTGGACGGCTCGCTTTTCGAGAGCAAAAAAAGCGATTGCGAGGGTACGCAGTATCTAAAAAGCGCAAACAAATGTAGTATAGGCGAACTTCTCGAAAACAACGTTATTTCGTCGAGAATACGCCTTGCGAGAAACATAAAAGGGCTTGAATTTCCTTCTCATATCAAAGTCACCGACCAACGTTGCGTAGATCTCATAAATTCGGCGTATTTTGCCTCACAAGGCTTGTTCAACGCAAGGCTTTTGCCGATGTCAAGGCTCACCAAAGAGCAGAAAAAGGCGCTTATCGAGAGGCATATCATATCCCTCAATCTTGCCAACAACGACCAAAACGGCGCAGTCATAGTGGAAGGCGACAAAAAGTACGGCGGCATTTCCGTTATGGTCAACGAAGAGGACCACATAAGAGAACAATGCGTGGTTGACGGGTTCAACCTTGCAGGCGCATTTGAAAGATTGCATCAGTACGACGTCAATCTCATAAAGAGCGTGCCTATTGCCTACGACGAGCATTTGGGATTTTTGACGGCGTGTCCCACCAATCTCGGCACGGGTATGCGAGCGTCCGTTATGCTGTTTTTGCCGGCTCTCAAAAGGGCAGGCGCAATCGAGGACGCACTCAAGACATTCAAGACGGAGTTCGGCTTGACCATTCGAGGCGTTTTCGGCGAGGGCAGCGAGGCGGCGTACGATATGTATCAAGTGTCCAATTCACGCACTTTGGGTGTGAGTGAGGAGAGCATAATCGGACAAGTGGAGCAGGCGGCGGTGCGCATGTGCTATTGCGAAAGAGTTGCGCTCGAAAGGCTTGTTAGAGACAAACAAACGGAACTTTTGGACGGAATATCCCGAAGTTACGCCGTGCTGAAAAGCGCGTATGCTTTGACTTCAAAGGAACTTATGAAACTACTCGTCGATGTAAAACTCGGCGTAATACTTGGCATTTTGCCTATAAAAAACACACAAAAACTCGACGAAATGATATGGTCTTGCACCTCGTCGTCGTTGAGTATTATTACTGGCGGAAACTCCGACGAAGAGCGTGACAAAATGCGCGCGCAAATCGTTAGGAAAATTCTCGCGGAGGACAAATGATAAAGTTTTCTGATAACGCACGCGCCGTACTCGATACGGCAGGCGAACTTGCCGTCCGCACGGGCGGACTTATTTGCACCGAACATATTTTGTACGGTCTTTTGAGCGTTGACGGGAGTGCAAAACGCATACTCAATCAATGCGGATTGTATGAGGACGACGTGTTGAAAATCTTTTCGCCCATGCCTCTTCGTCCGCGCGTGGAAATGTCGGCAAGAGCAGGCAGAGCGGTGGAAAACGCAAGAGACGTTGCCACAAGGCTCGGCTCGTCGTGCGTGGGTACGGAGCATATTTTATACACCGTGCTTGACGAAACGTCGTCGGTTGCGGCAGGCGTTTTGAGAGATTGCGGCATAGATACGGAAAGTTTGCAAAGAGTGGTGTATAACGCCATAATTTCAAACGGCGGCGGCAAACCTTCAATGTGCGTTGCAAACGGCGCGCAAGAGAGCGTAAACAACATTCTAAGCGGCTACGTTTCGCAATATTTTGGAGATAGCGAGGCTCAAAAGCACGTTGCGCCCGAGCCTAAAAATGAAGAAAAAGACGATTTCGATTTGTCCAAATACGGTACGGATTTGACGAAGAAAGCAAGAGACGGCAAGCTTGATCCCGTAATCGGCAGAGGCAAGGAGACGGAAAGAGTTATCCAAGTGCTTTGCCGTAGAACCAAAAACAATCCCGTGCTTATAGGCGAGCCGGGCGTCGGTAAGAGCGCAGTCGTTGACGGACTTGCGCAGGCAATCGTCGCAGGCGACGTTCCCGACGCACTTAGAGGAAAGACGGTATTTTCGCTGGATTTGACCTCGCTTGTGGCAGGCACGAGATATAGAGGCGACTTTGAAGAGAGACTTAAAGAAACCCTCAACGGCATAAAACGCAGAGGGGATATTTTGCTCTTTATCGACGAAATCCACACTATATTGAAAGCGGGTGCAAGCGAGGGCGGACTGGATATTGCAAACATACTCAAACCAATGCTTGCAAGGGGCGAATTGCAGACGATAGGCGCAACAACGCTTGAAGAATATCGCAAACAATTTGAGCAGGATAGCGCATTAGAACGCCGTTTTCAACCCGTTTTGGTGGAAGAGCCGAGCGTTAGCGACACGATAGAAATTTTGCAAGGATTAAAGCCCAAATACGAGGCGCATCACGGCGTCGTTATCACCGACGAGGCTATATCTTCGGCGGCGATTTTGTCGGATAGATACGTTGCGGACAGATTCTTGCCGGACAAGGCGATTGACCTTATCGACGAGGCAGCCTCGAGAAAGAAGATTTTCAATTTCACCACACCGCAGGAAATCCGCGAATTGGAGGCAAAAATCAAGCAGGCAGACCTCGATTTGAGCGAGGCGAAACGCAGAGACAACTTTGAGCTTTGCGCCAAATATAAGGCACTTAGGGACGATTATATAGAAAAACGCGAGAAAGCCGAAATAGAATGGAAGGAAAAATGCGCATCTATGACGCTCTCTATCGGTGAGGACGAAATCGCCGAAGTGGTGGGCAATTGGACGGGCATTCCCGTAAGCAAAATCACGCAAGGCGAGAGTGAAAAACTCGTCAATTTGGAGAAGGTTTTGCAGTCCAGAGTTATAGGACAAGACGAGGCTTGTTTGGCTGTTGCAAGAGCGATTAAGCGTGCAAGAGCAGGGCTGAAAGATCCCAAACGTCCAATTGGTTCGTTTATATTCCTCGGACCTACGGGCGTTGGTAAAACCGAACTTGCAAAGGCACTTGCAGGTGCGCTTTTCGGTGACGAAGATCTACTGATCAGAGTGGATATGAGCGAATATATGGAGAAAGACAGCGTGTCAAGACTCATAGGCTCGGCACCCGGTTTGGTAGGCTTTGAAGAAGGCGGTCAACTCACCGAAAAAGTGCGTAGAAAGCCCTATTCAGTAGTGCTTTTCGACGAAATAGAAAAGGGACATCCCGACATTTTCAATATACTTCTTCAAATACTCGAGGACGGTATTCTTACGGATAGCCACGGCAGAACGGTGAGTTTCAAAAACACCGTCGTTATCCTCACTTCCAACATCGGCGCAAAAGAGGCGACGCAGCCTCGCCATACCCTCGGTTTTGCAAGCGCGCAAGCCACGGAAAACGAGACGGAGCGCAATAGGGAAAGGCATATCCAAGCCCTCAAAGGCGCAATGAAACCCGAGATTATCAACCGTATAGACGAGATCGTCGTATTCAAGAAATTGGACAAAGAAAACATCGTTAGAATTGCGAATTTGATGTTCTCGTCGCTTGCAAAACGCCTTGAAGAAAGAGGCGTAAGCGTGGAAATTACGGACAAGGCAAAGGAGTATATCGCAAACGTGGGATACGATGCCGAATACGGGGCAAGACCGCTGCGCCGCACAATCCAAAGACTCGTCGAGGATAAACTCAGCGAGAAACTCATAAGGGGTGAAATCGGCGCAAACGACAAAGTGAAAATCGATTGCGACGGCGATACGCTCACTTTTGAAAAAGCGTAAGCAAAAATCGACATAAAACAGGCGCAAAATTAACTCAAAAAGTGCAAAAAATGCGCAAAAATTATGTTAATTTTGGGGCTAAATTATGTCATTTTCGGGAAGTGAAATATCATAAAAGCGAACAAAATATCATAATCCCGTTCTGGCGTGGATTTGCGTGTGCAAAATTTGACGTAAAAATGCGTTTTGCTATTGAATAATAAAAATATATTTGCTATAATGCTTATATAAAGAACTTCAGGAGGTTACTTTATGAGAATCGAAATTTTTGGCAAGAACTACAACCCAAGTGATTCACTCAAGGCAATCACCGAGAAAAAGTGCGCAAAGCTCGAAAGACGTTTTGCAGACGACGATACGGACGTTAAATTTACCGTAACGTACGAAAACGGCGACTACACCACGGATATGGTGGTTACGAGCAAAGGCTTGACCTATCGTGCGCAAGCAGTGTCCGACTCTCCGTTTGACAACGTGGACGAGGTTATCCCTAGACTCCTCGGACAAATGAGAAAGCAAAAGGACATTTGGGAAAAGGACAAGAAAGGCGCACCCAACGTCTATGACGAGAGCGAAGGCGAAGAAGAATAAATAATACGCCCACCGCTTGCGTGGGGTGGAAGTTGCGCACAGAGCAAATATTCACATACGGCGAGCAACGGGCGATAAAAATAATGTGCGAGCGATTGCTTGTCTCAAAAGACAAATCAAAGCCGACCGAGATATCGAATGAAAGCGTTTGACGGTTTGCAAAGATATAGAGGCAAGAGCGAGCGATTGAAGTGCAAAATAAAGGACGTACCTCGTTTTGGCGAGGGCGAAAAAGAGTAAATGAAAGTCGGAATATCGACAGCAACATTTTTTACGAAGGAATTGACCGAGAACGCGTTCTCGGTCATTCAACGCTGTGGAGGGGACACCGCCGAGGTGTTCCTTACCACTTTTTGCGAGTACGAAAGCGATTTCGGAAGGCTTTTGGCAGAGCGCAAGGGCAGCCTCGACATCTATTCCGTACACTCGCTCAATACCGAGTTCGAGCCGCAACTTTTCAATATTGCTCCGCGCACTTACGAGGACGCGGAAAAGATATTCCGCAAAGTGCTTACCGTGGGCAATATGATTGGCGCAAAGGCTTATACTTTCCACGGACAGCCGAGGCTTAAACGCAATCAGTATTTCGACCCCGTTTCCGTTGGAAAACGTATGGCGAAACTCGGCGATATCGCAAGCGAATACGGCATAAAACTATGCCTTGAAAACGTGCATTGGGCGACTTTCAACACGCCCGATTTTTATGAGAAGATGCGCTCGTACGCTCCGAACGTCGGAACGGTGCTTGACGTAAAGCAGGCAAGACAATCTGGGTATGATTGGCGCGAATATCTTTCCGTGATGGGAAACAGCCTTAAAAACGTGCATCTTAGCGACGTTAAGGACGGAGAGATTACTATGGTAGGCAAAGGTGAATTTCCGTTTGACGAGCTTATCGCAAGGCTCAGAGACAACGGATACGACGGGCCGCTTATCATAGAGCAATACGCTAAAAATTACGACTCTTACGACGAAGTGGCGGAGTCGGTGAAATATTTGAAAAATCTTTTGGAGGCATAAGTATTATGCAATTGAAGTTTGACTTTAACAATATGATGCAATCGTCCATAGGCGAGCAAGGCATCACCGAAAAAGAGATAGAAAACGTCCTCGACAAGGCGCAAGACAGTTATGCGTACTTCGAGAAAAACCGCGGCACGGGCTGGATGGGTTGGTCGGAACTTCCGTACAATCAAGAAGATATCGTGCGCGACATCATTTATACGGCGGCGGAAGTGCGCGCACATTACGAAAACTTCGTGGTACTCGGAATTGGCGGAAGTGCGCTTGGTCCGATGGCTGTGTTCAATGCGCTTTGCCATTTCAGATACAACGACCTCGATCCCAAAAAGAGAGGCGTGAAATTCTACGTGGAAGATAACGTAGATCCTGAAAGAATGCTTGCTCTTCTCGACGTTATCGACGTTGAAAAGACTATGTTCAACGTCATCACCAAGAGCGGCGCAACGTCCGAGACTATGAGCCAATATCTTATCATCACGGATATCCTCAAAAAGAGATGCGGCGACGATTGGGCAAAGCATATCATTGCAACCACTTCGCAAAGCAAGGGCAACCTTATCAAACTTGCAACGAAAGAGGGATTTAAGACATATTATATTCCCGACGGAGTTGGCGGACGTTTCAGCGAACTTTGTCCTGTGGGACTTCTCCCTGCGGCGGTGCTTGGCATCGATATTATCGGACTTTTGCGCGGCGCGGCGGAAATGGACAAGGCGTGCAATTCCTCCAATCCGTACAAGAATCCTGCTTTGATGGCGGCAACGCTCCAATACATCGCAATGGAGCAAAAGGGCAAAAACATCTCGGTTATGATGCCGTATGCGGACAGCCTCAAACTTATTGCGGACTGGTATTGCCAACTTTGGGGCGAGAGCCTCGGCAAAGCCGTTGATTTTGACGGCAACGTCGTGCATAAAGGTCAAACTCCCGTCAAATCTTTGGGCGTTACCGACCAACACTCGCAAGTGCAACTTTACACGGAAGGTCCGTTTGACAAAGTTGTTACGTTTATCGGCGTAAAGAAGTACAGAGGGGACGTGGTTATCGCAAATGGCGCAGAAGAATTTGCGGACGTCAACTTCCTTTGCGGACACACGATGGGCGAACTTATCAACACCGAAAGAGAGGCGACGGAGTATGCGCTCACTCGCTCCAAACATATGAACCGCACCATTATGCTTGACGAAGTAAACGCGGTGTCTATCGGTCAATTGCTTATGTTCTTCCAACTCGAAACGGCATACTGCGGAAAGATGCTCAACATCGATACCTTCAATCAACCGGGCGTTGAAGAGGGCAAGAACGCAACTTACGCAATGTTCAATAGAGCCGGCTACGAGGCGAAAAAAGCGGAACTCGAGGCTGCTCCCAAGAAGAATAACAAATATATCATCTAATTATGCTGGAACTTGTCGGCGTTAGTAAGCAGTATCTGTACGGGGCGAGGGTACTCGGCTCGTTGGATATGAAAATAGAGGACGGCAAAATTCTTGCCTTGCTCGGTGACGAATTGAGCGGAAAAACCACCTTTTTGAAGGTGGTTGCGTCCGTTACCGATTGCGAGGGCAAGGTGCTGTTTGACGGTGAGCCGCTTGATAAAAAGCCCGACGACGTGATTATGGTTTTCGACGATTTGGCGATGTTTGAAAATCGCTCGTGCTACTATAATCTGGCTTATCCGCTTATTATTCGAGGCTACGACAAGGACAAAATAAAGCAAATCGTAAACGAATGCGCTGAAAAAATGGGCGTGGTTGCCATACTTCACGACAAGGCGAAAAAGACCTCGCTTATAGACCTTAAGAGGCTTGCGATTGCAAGGTTGTTTTCAAGACCTGCAAAGGTTATACTCGTTGACGATATAACGAGAGGGCTTGACAAGGACGAGGCGAGGGAACTTTGGAGCGAAGTTGCGCCTATTTTGCAAAATATGGCAAAAGAGGGCAAGACCGTGATATTCTCGACGCGCGACAAGGATGAGGCGCTTTCTATTGCCGACAAAATCGCCGTTATGCATTACGGTGAGGTTAAGCAAGTCGGCACTTACGAGCAGATACTTGCAAATCCGTCCAACGTGTGGGCGGTGCAGGCATTCGATAACGACTACCGCTTTGAAAAGGCGCGTCTTGACAGGAAGGACGAAAATCTCGTTGCGACGACGCTCGATAACTACGATATCGACCTATCCCACCTTGATGGAAAGATTGCGCAAGGGTATATCGGCAAGGATGTTTTCGTCGGTTGGGCAAGCGATTGCTACGACGTAGGCGGCGAGAGAAAAGAGAGCGTGCAAAACGCTATGCGCACGCAAAACGGATACGAACTGCACGTGAAATCGGGCGTTGTGCATTGTGCGCAAAAGCATGACGAGGTTGGAACTCTTCCGCTCAAAAACTGCGCGAAAGTGTATGATTTTGCAAGCGAAAACAGCATTATAAAGGACGTTATATGATAATATTGGGCATTGACCCCGGTCTTGCGACTATGGGGTACGGGGTGATAAACGCTGTCAAAGGCAACTATTCCGTAATAGATTACGGCGCTGTCATCACGCCCAAAGACTGCACTTTGCCGCAAAGGCTCAAACAGCTCGAAGAGGGCGTGCAGGAACTTATCGC
>DBJV01000056.1 GCA_002297185.1 Christensenella sp. UBA767 | reverse complement strand
TGCCGGCGTGTCCGGAAAGAGGGGGGTATTGCATTTAAGGAGTTATGACCACACCCGATTTTATAGAATATTCGTACTTTGTGCGACAGCCGCAAAATAAAACATATAAAAAGCGCATCCCGTGCGCTTTTTTGTATGGTTTTTTCAAAAAATTTAATAATTTTTTAGGAAATTGACAAATTTTATTCGTATATATAAATAGTTAATACAAAGGCGGATAATATGGCAGGCGGTTTTACTCCCGAATTTATGGAGGAACTCAAATATAAATGCGACATAGTGGAAATCATTTCGCAATACGTCCCTTTGCAAAAGAAAGGGGGACGTTATTTCGGTTGCTGTCCTTTCCACAATGAAAAAACGCCGTCTATGTGCGTAAATAACGGCTGGTATCATTGCTTTGGATGCGGTGCGAGCGGCGACGTCGTGAAATTCGTTATGGAAATGGAATCCGTAAGTTTTTACGACGCGGTGAAGATCCTTGCCGACAAGGTGGGAATGCAGTTGCCCGAAGTCAAATTCGACGCCAAATACGCTCAAAAGAAAGAGCATTCCGACGTACTCAAACAACTTATGCGCGACGTGGCGAGATATTATCGCAACAATTTGCTTGACGAAAAGAAAGGCGCAGAGGCACGCAACTATCTTGCAAGCAGAGGTATCGACGACGAAACTTCCAAGCGTTACGGTCTCGGGCTTTCGCTTGACGGCGAGAGCATGGTTGGATATATGCGCCGCAAAGGGTACATGCTCAAAGATTTGCAGGAGTGCGGACTTATCGCCAATCCCGACCGTCCTTACGACGCGTTTGCCAACAGAATTATCGTGCCGATTATGAACGGTATGAGCGACGTTATAGCGTTTGGCGGACGTATTTACCACGGCGAAAAGGACGTTGCAAAATACAAAAACTCCACCAATACCACACTCTTTGACAAGGGACGCACGCTGTACGGAGTAAACTTTATCAAGCGCGATAAAAAACTCAACGGCGTTGCTTATAAGGAACTTATCCTCGTTGAAGGCTATATGGACGTCATATCCTTGGGAGCGGCAGGCATCAAAAATGCAATCGCAGGTATGGGAACTGCGCTCACCGAAGGACAGGCAAGAGAGATATCTCGTCTTACTGAAAACTTGTACGTATGCTACGACGGCGACGGCGCAGGCAAGCATGCGTCAATCAAAAACGTGGACATCCTTTCGCCGTATATTCAAAATGTCAAAGTGGTGTCTTTGGACGAAGGAAAAGACCCTGACGAAACCGTGCGCGAAGAGGGCTACGAAGGCTTTATGAAACACGTTAGCGAGGCTTTGCCCGTCGTTGAATACAAACTCAAACTTTGTGCCGACGCAAACGATCTCGGCTCCGTCAACGGCAGAGCAAAATACGTGCAATCCGCACTCAAAGTGCTGAAAGGTATAGATAACAAAGCGGAAAGAGAAGTTTATATGGCGATTGTGTCAAAACTCAGCGGTGTGTCCGTATCCACGCTCAGTCAAGAGATAGGCGCGCCTCGTCCGCAAAGAGAAGAGCCGATAAAGGAGAATAGCGAGGAGAAACAAGCCAAAAACTTGCGTGCGTCGAGATTCATCGTCAACAGACTTTTGAACAACGCCGTATATGCGGACCTTGGCAAAATCAAGAGGGAATGGCTTGCAAACGATACGCACAAAAAGATTTTCGATTTCGTCCTTACAGAGCCTGAAAAGAAGGTCAGCATAAGCAAAATGTACGACGTAATGGGCTATGACGACGATGAGATAAATCACGTTTTGGGCATCAACTTGCACTTTTCCGACAATGGGCGCGAGGCGGACTATTACAACGATTGTTTGCTTGCGCTTGCCAACGAGTGCATATCCAAAAAACTCGAAGAGGCAAAAGAAAGATTCAACACTCTCTCAGATGCAAACGAAAAGAGAGCAGGCATTGCGGAAATCTCCGCTTTGCAAAAAATATTAAAATCCAAATCAATTGAAGATAAACTTTGATTCACATAGGAGGACAACGTGGACAGAGAACAACTTTTGAAACAAGAGATTGACAAAATCGTCGCTTTGGGCAAGAGCAAAGGCTCGGTGAGCGAAGACGAGATAATGGCAAAACTCGAACATCTCAACGCAACCGCCGAAGATATGGAAGTGGTGTTCAACGCATTGCAAGCGGAAAACATCAAGGTTGAAGAGACGATAGAAGAGGACGATATTTCGCTTGACAAAATCATCGACAGCAGCGTTGACGACTCGGTCAAAATCTACCTCAAAGACATCGGCAGAGTACCCCTTTTGACAGGCGATCAGGAAATTGAACTTGCCAAGAGAATGAAGGACGGCGACGAAGAGGCAAAGCATTTGCTCAGCGAGGCAAACCTCCGTCTTGTCGTGTCAATCGCAAAACGCTACGTAGGCAGGGGCATGCAATTCCTCGACTTGATACAAGAAGGCAATCTCGGTCTTATGAAAGCGGTTGAAAAATTCGACTACACCAAAGGTTTCAAATTCTCCACGTACGCAACGTGGTGGATTAGACAAGCAATCACTCGTGCAATCGCAGACCAAGCAAGGACGATTCGTATCCCCGTGCATATGGTTGAGACGATCAACAAGCAAGTGCGTGCAACTCGTCAACTTCTCCAACAACTCGGCAGAGAGCCGTCGGCAGAAGAGATTGCTCAACATCTCGGTTGCTCGGTAGAGCGTGTTCGTGAAATCCAAAAAATCGCACAAGACCCCGTCTCGCTCGAAACGCCTATCGGTGAGGAAGAGGACAGCCACCTCGGAGATTTCATCGAGGACACGGGCGCACTTTCACCCAGCGACGTTGCGGAAAGCAATATGCTCAAAGAGCAACTCATCCAAGTGCTTAACACGCTCACTCCGCGTGAAGAAAAAGTGCTTAGACTTAGATACGGTCTTGACGATTCGCACCCCAGAACGCTCGAAGAAGTAGGCAAGGAATTTAACGTCACTCGTGAGCGTATTCGTCAAATCGAGGCAAAGGCACTTCGCAAATTGCGCCATCCCAACCGCCTCAAAAAACTCAAAGATTTCGACTGATGCCCATACGACTTGACCAAAGACTGACGACTATCGCCAATCTCGTCGATTACGGCAAAGTGGCGGACGTGGGGTGCGACCACGGCAAACTCGGCTACTATCTCGTAAGCACGGACAGAGCGAGCGAAGTCATCGCAACGGATATCAGCGCGCCCTCGCTTGCAAAGGCGAAGGAACTTGCCAAAGAAAACGGCGTTTCCGATATTATGAGTGCAAGGCTGGGCGACGGACTCGGGTGCGTTGATAGCGAAGAGGTCGATACCGTTATAATCGCAGGACTGGGCGGCGACGTAATTGCAAATATATTGTCGCGCGCGTGCGAGGATGGCAAGACTTTCGAACATTTTTTGCTCTCTCCCAACACTCATCCCGAAAAGGTGAGAAGAGAGATTATCGCCTCTCGTCATACGATAATTTACGACGATTTGCTTGAAGTCGCAGGCAAGGTCTATACGATTATCAAGACGCAAAAAGGCGAGAGCAGTCTCGACGAAGAGCAAATAAAGTACGGTGCGTTTTTCAAGACAAATCCCAATTTTGCAGCGTTTGCGAAAAAGGATATTCAAAGCCTTGAAAACATCTACCGCAATAACCCCTCGGCAAGCGAACTCAAAGACAAGATAGACGCTTTGAAAGACGCACTAAGCAAGACAATACACACTTGATACGTACAAAAACGGCATATAAACCCACTTTTTGAAAAATAGGAAAGATATGAAAAACATACAAATCACCGACGCAATAGAGCAGTTTGCTCCCAAAACGCTTGCAGAACCGTGGGATAATCCGGGACTTATGATAGGCTCTCTGTCTCAAGAATGCACGGGCGTTATCGTTGCGCTCGACCTTACCAAAGACGTCGTAAAGCAAGCGGTGGAGAACGGCTGCAACCTCATCGTAACGCATCACCCGTTCTTGTTTACGGCGATAAAGCACATAGACACGGACGAGTCCAAAGGCGAGATTATAAGAGACGTGCTAAAAAACGACCTTACCGTATATAGCGCGCACACCAACCTCGACGAATGCGAAGAAGGGCTTTGTATGACTCTTGCAAAACTTCTCGGCGGACAAAACCTCGAGCCGGACGGCGTAGGCGTACTTTGCGACGTTGAAGAAATGCCGCTCAAAGATTTTGCATTGCACATTGCAAGCACACTCAAAGACAATTCCGTCAAATACACGGGCGACGACGACAAGGTAATTCGCAAGATGCTCTGCATATGCGGAGGCGGCGCAGGCGACAGCGCGTACGACCACGCAAAAGACGTTGCGGACGTATTCGTCACGGGCGACTTCAAACATCACCTTTACGTAGAGTCCCAAAACGACGATTTCCCGATTGTGGAATTTTCGCATTATCACAGCGAGATTATCGTTGAAAACTTATTTGAAAAAATCCTCGCTCCTCTCGGAGTGAATATCGTAAAAGCAAAACAGAACTGTCCTTTCAAGACAGTCGGAGGATACAATGAATATTGACAAGATACTCGAATATCAAAAAATCGACCAAGAACTCATTTCGCTTGAAAACGAAGTGCTTAAAAGCAGCGAAAGACAAAATCTCGCAATGGCGAAATCTCGTCTTGACGGCGCAACGGAGACTATCGGAAAGCTCAAAAACGACGCCGCCGAACTTCTTGCCGGTTACACCTCTATGAAAGAAAAAATCGACGCCCTCAAAGCCGAACTCGACGAATTTGACGGCATTTTGGACGACGTTCAGGACGCAACCGAGGCAGACCACTATCTCAAAATGGTTGCAAGCATTGCGGACAAAATCAATGCGCTCGAAAAGGACGCAAACGCCACTTCCGCCAAAATCGACCAAGTCAACGACAACTACAAAAAGACTTGGGATATCGGCGTAAAGGCAAGCGACGTATATAAAGCGGCAAAGGCGGAGTACGATGCGTTTATGAAGAATTTGCAACCGCAAGTGGTGCAAATCAAGACGCAACTTGCACAACTGAAAGGCGAAATCCCCGAAAAAATCATGAACGCCTACGTATCCTTGCGCACGGCAAAGAAAATGCCTGCGTTCGTGCCGTACGACAGCGAACACGAGATTTGCGGTCGTTGCAGAATGGAAGTCGATAACAACACCAAGTCCAAACTTCGCAACGTCGGCGACGTGGCGGAATGCCCCAATTGCCGTCGTATCCTTTACGTGGCGGAACAAAAATAACGAGGCTTTTCACAAAAGGTAGGAGAGAAATATGAAGAATTGTTACAACAATCCCGATGTATATTGCATAAACGTTGCGCCCAAACACGGCGCAGGTTTCCCTCTTGACGAAAGTGGCAATCAAAAGACGGTCTTGCTCAACGGCGAGTGGGATTTCAAATATTACATGTCGGCAAGCATGCTCGACATCAACCCGACGGAATGGGACAAAATCGAAGTGCCGTCCAACTGGCAACTCAAAGGATACGGCAAGCCCATCTATTCCAACATCAGATATCCGCACCCGATTGCAACGAGCGGCAAACCCCACATCAACGAGGACGAAAACAATTGCGGCGTATATCGTCGCACCTTCAACGTCGATAAGGTAGAGGGCAGCATCCGCATCAATTTTGCGGCGAACAGCGGTGCGGAACTTTACGTCAACGGCAGTTTCGTCGGATACAGCGAGGACACATTCGATTATCAGGAATATGACATCACTCCGTTCGTGAAAGTCGGCGAAAACGAGGTGAAAATCGTCGTTTACCGCTACACGACGGGCAGTTATCTCGAGGATCAGGACATGTGGCGCATTTCGGGACTTTTCCGTGACGTCAACCTCATTTTCCTGCCGAGCGTACGCATAGAAGATATGTACGCGCGCGCGGAGTTCAACGAGGATATGTCCAAAGCCAAACTCTTGATAGACACAAGCGTGTATTGTTCCAAGAACGTGGAAATCGAGGACGCCGACGTAAAAGTTGAAGTCATCGATATGGACGGCAACGTCGTAACGAGCGGCAACTTTGCGGTGCTCGGTCTCGATTCGGACGAAACAATCCCCATAAAAATGGCGGAGAATATCCAGAATCCGCATCTTTGGAGCAGTGAAGATCCTTATCTTTACAAGATTAGGCTCACCTTTACATCTGCGGAAAAAGGCAAAACGATTTTCCACGACAGAAGAGAAATCAATTTCGGTTTCAGACAAGTCGCAATCGTGCCTTCCATCGACGGAAAGCAACCGTACATAACCCTCAACGGCAAAAAACTCAAAATCAGAGGCGTCAACCGTCACGAATTTCATCCCGATTTCGGTCACGCAGTCCCCAAGGAATACACCGAAAAGGACATCCTTCTTCTCAAGAAGAACAACGTCAACAGCATCCGCACCTCGCACTATCCCAACAGCAGACATTTTTACGATTTGTGCGACAAGTACGGCATCATGGTGATGTGCGAAAACAACCTCGAAACTCACGGCTTGGCAACTCGCGTTCCTCGCTCCAACAAGCGTTGGACGGAGCAAGTTTGCTGGCGTATGAGAAATATGGTTAGAACCTATCGCAACCACGCCTGCATACTCTTCTGGTCGCTCGGCAAC
>DBJV01000118.1 GCA_002297185.1 Christensenella sp. UBA767 | reverse complement strand
CCGCCTTGCGGCTCGAACTCCAAATAAGCACATACCGTTAATAAGTACGCTCCGAACGAGCATATTTCGCTATCATTTTGCGGTTATTACCGTTTTCAAATTATTTTTATATATGAAAAGTGGAATATTCCATAAATAAATACACAAAATCTCAAAAACGTTTGACATAAGTTTTCGTTTTTGTTAATATAATCAAGCAAAGCAAAGGACAGCCTTTCACCACGAGCGTTCAGCAAGGTGGTCACCACACAAAAATCACTTGTCTATGATAAGGTATTCGTGAGTGTTGAGGCAGTTCTGCTTCGACACTTATTTTTATGTCGAAAAAACCCATAGCGGTGTATATAGGAGTAGCAATTTGAAAGAACTGCAAATCAACGAACAAATCAGGGATAGAGAAATTCGTCTCATCGGTGACGACGGACAACAATACGGCGTCATTTCCATGAGAGAGGCTCGCGCCATTGCCGAAGAAAAAGGGCTTGACGTATGCAAGGTTTCACCGCCTTCCGTTCAACCTCCCACTTGCAAATTGATGGACTACGGCAAATATCGCTACGAGCAACAAAAACGCGAGAAAGAGGCGAAGAAAAACCAAAAGGTTATGGAAATCAAAGAGATTCGTCTTTCCGCAACGATTGACATCGGCGACACGACGAGACTTGCCGCACAAACGGCGAAATTCCTCTCCGAAGGCAACAAAGTCAAAGCGTCCATTCGTCTCAAAGGTCGTCAACAAGCGCACCCCGAGATTGCCGTCAAGATCGTTGAAGATTACATCGCAATGGTCGGCACAGACCTCGTCGTCGAGAAAAAACCGGTACAAGAAGGTCGTATGATTTACACGATTCTTGCACCTGCGCAAAAGAAATAAACATTATTTAGCCCTCGGGCAAACCAAATAATAGAGGAGGCACACCTATGCCAAAACAAAAAACACATAGTGGAGCAAAGAAGCGTTTTCGCGTAACAGCAAACGGTTACTACAAGAGAGGCCATTCTGCACACAGCCACCTTCTTACCAAGAAGACAACCAAGAGAAAGAGAGATCTTCGTTCTATCGAGTACGTTGACGAGACAAGATCCGGCGAACTCAAAAAGTTGTTGCCATACAAATAAGGAGAATGAACCATGAGAATTAAAAGAGCGGTTAACGCAGTTAAAAAGCGTAGAAAAATAATGAAACAAGCAAAGGGTTACTATGCAGGTAAGCATGCCCTTTATCGTGTTGCAAAGCAACAACTTCTCAAGAGCGGTGTATATGCATACGTCGGCAGAAAGCAAAAGAAACGTGATTTCCGTTCACTTTGGATAACCCGTATCAACGCAGCTGCACGTATCAACGGTATGAGCTATTCCACTCTTATGCACGGACTCAAAGTTGCAGGTATCGACCTCAACAGAAAGGTTTTGAGTGAAATCGCAATCAGCGATCCGCAAGCATTTGCGGCACTCTGCGACAGTGCAAAGAAAGCACTTGCATAATCGGTTTTTACACAATGTTGCGCATAGATTTATGCGCAACATTGATTGTATAGACCGCTTTTTCATATTTTGAAACCGTGCTATGACAGCACCGTGAAAAATATCAATCGAGGCGGTTAGAATATTGCAAATCATCACTTCCACCAAAAATCAATACGTGAAAGAGGCTCGATCTCTTTCGCAAAAGAAGTTCCGCGTTCAGACGGGACTGTTTTTGGTTGAAGGCATCAATCTCATCAAGGATATGCCTTCGTCCGTAAAGGTAAAATACGTGCTTGCCACGCCTTCGAGAGAGGGTGAGGTCGAGGCTATATTTTTCTCGGACGAAAAGGAGCGTCAAGAAAAAGCAATGCAAAGCGTTGCTTTTACGCGCGCGCAAGTGTATTATGTGAGTGACGAGGTTATGGCGTACGTTGCGGACACCGTTTCGCCGTACGGAATATGCGCCGTTTGCGAGATGCCCAAAAGCGAGTTTCGTATGCCAATCGGCAACGCGCTCTTGCTTGACGGCGTAAGCGATCCGGGCAATCTCGGCACAATATTCAGGACGGCAGCCGCTTGCGATTTTTGCGATATTTACATGCTCGACACGGCGGACATCTATTCACCCAAAGTCGTCAGAGCGACGCTCGGAGGTCTTTTCAAGGTGCGTGCCACGGAGGTAACGCTCGACGAGGCGATAACCCTTATGAGATGCACCCATAGTGCGATTTTGGATATGAACGGCACCAACATTTTGACGAATAAGGCGGTTTCGCCAATACTGTTCGTCGCAGGCAACGAGGCGCACGGAGTTAGAGCCGAACTCCGTCGCGAGGCAAAAACGGCGTACTCATTGCCGATGAAAAACGACATCGAATCTTTAAACGTAGCGGTTGCGACAGCCGTTGCGATGTATCAAACAATATAGGAGAAAACAAGTATGAGTGGACACAGCAAATGGCATAATATTCAACAGAAGAAAGGCAAAACCGACGCAGCTCGCGCAAATATCTTCACGAAGATAGGCAGAGAACTTGCCGTTGCAGTCAAAGAAGGCGGCGCAGATCCCAACAGCAACAGCAAACTCGCTCAAGTTATCGCAAAGGCAAAAGACAACAACATGCCCAACGACAACATTATGCGCAGCATCAAGAAAGCCAGCGGCGAACTTGGTTCAATCAACTACGAAGATA
The DNA here is from genome assembly GCA_002297185.1 of Christensenella sp. UBA767. GTDB lineage: Bacteria > Bacillota > Clostridia > Christensenellales > CAG-917 > CAG-475. Next base: position 1,306 of record DBJV01000118.1, on the reverse strand, counting down.
TGATTTACGAGGGCTACGGCGTTGGCGGCACAGCCATTATCGTCGAGGCGCTCACCGACAATAAAAACCGCACGGCAGGCGACGTTCGTCACTTGTTCGACAAATTCGGCGGCTCCATGGGCACCAACGGTTGTGTATCCTTTATGTTCAAGCGCAAAGGCGTCATCACCATCGCAAAATGTGACGTCGAAGAGGATGATCTCATGATGTACGCGCTCGAACTCGAAGGCTTTGAGGACATCAACTCCGAGGACGACGAAGTATATCAAGTCTATACCGACACGGCGGCTTTGGCAGCGGTTAGAAAGAGCCTCGAAGAGGACGGCGTGAAGATCTTGTCCGCAGAAGTGGATATGATTCCCGACAATTACGTTTCGCCCACGGCAGAACAACAAGCAACCATCATCAAGATGATCGACAAACTCGAGGAACTCGACGACGTTCAAAACGTTTACCACAACGCAACGCTCGATATCGACGATGACGAGGAATAATTTTTCGTTTATTGCTTGACAACACGACTACGTCGTGATATACCATTTATTGCAAATGTGAATAATTGTTCACATTTGCAATAAAGCCACCAAATTCGATACGCGGTGAGAGCAATTCGATCCAATCGATTTATGCAAGTTTAACCGCATCGTTTAGGCATTGCGGTTATTTTTATGAGGAAATTCGCAAGATTTCGTCCGTATGAATACGCAAGCGTGGCAATTGACAAAATAGAAAATAAAATTTTTATCGACGCGCTACGGCGCAGAGGCAAATATGGAAAATATATATCTTGATCATGCGGCAACGACACCGCTGTCGCCAAAAGCGTTTGAGGCTATGAAACCGTTCTTTTCCGACAATTTCGGAAATCCCAATTCACAGCACGTATTTGGACGCAACGCAGCAAAAGGCGTAAATGACGCAAGACAATTGCTCGCAAATTGCATCGGTGCAAAGCCGAGCGAGATTTATTTCACGTCCTGCGGCACGGAGGCTGACAACTGGGCGGTAAAAGGAATTGCTCTTCAAAACATCGAAAAGGGCAAGCACATAATCACCTCGGTTATCGAGCATCCCGCAATCTATACAACCTGCAAACAACTCGAAAAGTTCGGCTGGGAAGTTACGTATCTTCCCGTTGACAACGAAGGTTTCGTCTCCGTTGACGACCTTGAAAAAGCCATTCGTCCCGACACGGTTCTCGTAAGCATAATGTTTGCAAACAACGAAATCGGCACCGTCGAGCCTATCAAAGAACTTTGCGAAGTTGCCCACAAACACGGCGTATTGTTCCACACGGACGCCGTAC
>DBJV01000061.1 GCA_002297185.1 Christensenella sp. UBA767 | reverse complement strand
AACTCCGAATAAGCACATACCGTTAATAAGTACGCTCCGAATAAGTTTTCGTTCGGATAAGGCTACTCCTTCCGCATTTATTAATTATTAATTAATAATTATTAATTTTTTACGCTCTCTTCCACGACTTAATATTAAAGAGTAGCAGTATCGGCAGTATCTCCAATCTTCCAAGCAACATGTCAAAGCAAAGCACCAGTTTGGAGAAAATGCCAAAGTCTGCGAAGTTGCCTTTTGGACCTACTGCTCCGAGACCGGGACCTACGTTGTTAAAACAGGTTATGACTGCCGAGAAATTGGTCTCAAAGTCGCTATATTCTGCAGCAAAGCCGTTTCTTTCAATAGAAATAAGCAGTGTTGACAGCACCAAAATCGCAGCGTAGAGGATAAAGAAACTTTGCGCATTGCGCAGCGTCGCCTCGTCAACGGGATTGCCGTCCATTTTGACGGTATAGACCGAGCGCGGCGATATCGTCTTTTTGAGGTTGAGGAAGGACGTTTTGCCTAGCATAACCACACGAGACACTTTCATGCCGCCTGCCGTTGATCCAGCGCAACCGCCTATGCACATAACGCCGAGCAAAACGATACGGGATAGGAGCGGCCATTTCGTGAAGTCCGCCGTGCCGAATCCCGACGTGCTTATGATTGACGCCACGTTGAACGTCGTATCTCTAAACGCTTGTCCGACGGCATATCCGCCTTGCACGCAGAGGTTGGTAATGATGACCGCAACTGCCGCCACATATATGCCGATAAACCAGAATAATTCCTCATTGCGCACCGCTTTGATGAAGTGTCCCACAATCATGAGATAGAACACGTTGAAGTTGATTGAAAACAGCAACATAAACACGGTGAGCGTAACCTCTATGCCCACGCTGTTGTAGTAGGCGATGCTGTCTGCTTTTATGCCGAAACCGCCCGTAGATGCCGTCGAAAACGCCGTGCAGAAACTATCGAAAACGGGCATTTTTTGAGCGCAAAGTATGCCGACTAAAACGAGAGTCATCATGATGTAAATTGCGTACAAAATCATTGACGAAAAGCGCAATTTGCTCACGAGTTTACCGAATTGCGGCCCGGGGACTTCCGCCTTTGCAAGAGCCGTGGACATCTTGTCGTTTTTTGGAATGAGCGCAATGACGAAAACAAGCACGCCCATGCCGCCGATAAACTGCGTAAGCGCACGCCAGAAGAGCAAGGATTTGGGGAGCAATTCGACGTTGCGAAGTATGCTCGAGCCTGTAGTGGTGTATCCTGAAATCGTCTCGAAAAGAGCGTCGATATAGTTGGGAATATAGCCCGAAACGCGGTAGGGAATAGCACTTATGAGCGCAATGAAAATCCAGAACAGTCCGCACATCGCAAAACCGCTTGACGAGCGCATTTCGCGCTTATCTTTTGGCGGACGGACTATTATGCCGATTATTCCAAGCACGAGGCAAGCCGCAATCGCGATGCCGAATGCCAAAATCGTTTTATCTTCGCCGTAGCCAATAGCCATAAAAAGCGGTATGCACATAAGCGCACCGATTATAATGGCAATTTCGCCAAGCACAAATGTTAAAAGACGTAAGTTCATAATTGTCCTTAGTTGTCCAAAATATCTTTCAAGTCGTCAAGACCTTCCTCGAGAGTTACGATAATTACGTTGTCGCCCTCTTTGATGACGTCTTGACCGGACGGGGTGATAAGCACGCCCTTGCGGATGATGCCTGCAACGAGCAAATGCTTTTTGAGATTGAGTTTTTGAAGGGGGATATCAAACTTTTTGAAGTTTTCCTTCGCCTCGAATTCCAAAATCTCGGTTGAGTCGTCGATGATATGGAACATTCTCTTGACGGTGCTGCCTTTCGTGTTGTTCATAAGTCGCACAAAGCGCACGATATGATCGACGGTTGAGTTTTTGGTGGAAACCGCGCTATAAATACCGCTCTTTTGTAGCATATCGTAGTAACTCAATTGGTCGATTTTGGTGATGACTTTAGGCACTTCTTGGGATGCGGCAAACATACTCATAATGATGTTTTGCTCGTCCATATTTCCGAGTGCGACGAAAGCGTCAACCGTTGCAATACCTTCTTCTTTCAAAAGGTCTTGATCCGTGCCGTCGCCGAGAATGACGTTGACTTTTTTGAAATCTTGTGAAAACATTTCCGCTTTTTTGCGGTCTTTTTCGATAAGTTTGGTGTGAATGCCGATTCTGTCAAGTTCCGCGCAAAGATAATACGCCGTCGTAGAGCCGCCAACGATAATGGCGTCTTTTGCCTGCTTATTCCAGCCGAGTTGCTTGAAGAACAGCGATATATCTTTTGCCGTTGCGGTGAGGAAAAGTCTGTCCTCTGCTTGAATGACGAAATCGCCCGTCGGTATAATCGCCTTGCCCTCTCTTTGAGCCGCACAAATAAGCACTTTTGCCTTGAATTTGTCGCCGAGGTGTTTAAGCGAAAGCCCCACGAGGTCGGAATCTTCGGACACGCGGAATTCCACGAGTTCCACCTTGCCGTTGCTGAATTCGTTGACTTTTATAGCGGAAGGAAAACGGAGCATACGGCTTATTTCCAATGCCGTCTCGTATTGCGGATTGACCATAAGGCTAAGACCCAAATCGCCCTCAGATTTGAACAAATCGAGGTATTCGGGCTTTGACGCGCGAGCAATAGTCTTTTTTGCGCCGAGTTTCTTTGCGATTATGCAGCACAAAATATTAAGTTCGTCGTGGTTCGTTGCGCCGATAAACAAATCCGCATAACTCACGCCTGCCTCTTTAAGCACTTGCGAGCTTGCACCGTTGCCAATAACGCCTTTGACGTCGTATTTTTCTACGGCGTCCTCCACCTTTGAGCCGTTGACGTCAACGACCACTATATTGTGACCTTCGTCCGCGAGTTCCTGCATCAATATCGTGCCGACTGCGCCGAGACCGCTGATGATAATATCCATAAAACGTCCTTGTATGGTTTTATAATTTATGACATTATAACACTTATTTTATTATAGTACAAGTCAAATTGTTCAAAAACGGAAACGTTCGGAATCGCCGTGATTTTTTAATGATTAAGGAAAAGCCGAATAAAATAAAAAGCGAGGACGTTTGTCCTCGCAATATTGCACGTTTTAGTAGTTGCGCCTTCCGATGAGGTAGTCAACGGATACGCCGAAGAAAATGCTCAGTTCGATAAGAGTGTCATAATTCGGTTGATTTCTGCCGACTTCCCAGCCCGAAACCGTAGATTTTGACACCTTCAAATGCTCCGCAAGGTCTTGTTGGAGCATGTTTTTCTCTTGACGAAGAGATTTCAATCTTTCGGGAAAACAACTGTGTAACATTTTTTAGTCCTCTTTTGCTACTGCATATATAATAATACACTTATCGTGCCTCTGTCAAACGATGTTTTGCGATTTTGCCAAAGATTATTTTTTTATCCTCGAGCCACTTTTTTATAAAGCCTTGTAACCGAAGGTCAATCGAGGTTGATTTTGACAAAGAAGTGTAGTAAAATAATCAAAAAAGATGCAATAGGCGATATATGAAATTTTTCTCGTTTGTAAAATATGCGCTTTATACGCTTGTCCAATGCACGTGGGGTATAATTCAAACCTTGCTCGGTTTGTGTTTCTTCCTCAAATACGCGCATTGCAAGCACGAGTATTATCACGGCGCGATTCTCACCTATCACGACGGCAATTGGGGCGGCGTTTCGCTCGGACTTTTCATATTCGTCAACGGCAATCGCCCCGAGGTTTGGACGAAGGACGCTCGCGTTCATGAGTACGGACACACAATCCAATCTCTGATTAGCGGTCCGTTCTATATGCTCGTCGTAGGCATTCCGTCAATGATATGGTGCAACTCAAAGAAACTGCATCAAAAGCGCATGAGAGGCGAACTCAATTATTACGATTTGTACTGCGAAAGAGACGCAAACACCCTCGGCGCATTAGTGACTAAAGAGGAAAAACCCAAGCGCGAAAATACGGGAGAGGAACTTAGACGAAGAGGAGTTATAACCGACTGATTATGGACAATTTATATACGAGAACAGCGATGCTCATCGGCGACAAAATAGAAAACCTTAAAAGTGCGAAAGTGCTTGTTTGCGGCGTAGGCGGTGTGGGTGGATACGTCGTGGAAGGTCTTGCAAGAGCAGGCGTCGGCACGATAGACGTGCTTGACAACGACGTTTTCTCGCCAAGCAATCTCAATAGACAAATCCTTGCCACCACCGCAACGATAGGTCGCAAAAAGACGGAAGTCGCGATAGAGCGCATCAAGTCAATCAACCCCGATTGCAAATCAAAAGCGTACGATATGTTTTACCTTCAAGACACGGCGGACAAAGTGGATTTGTTCCTGTACGATTACGTCGTCGATGCGATAGACACCGTGAGTGCAAAACTCACTCTTATCGTCAAGGCAAACGAGGCAGGCACGAAGGTCATCTCTTGTATGGGTACGGGCAACAAACTCAGCACGTGTTTTGAGGTGAGCGACGTATATAAGACAAGTGTTTGTCCGCTCGCAAAGGTCATGCGCAAGGAACTGAAAGCGCGCGGAATCAAAAGACTCAAAGTGGTATATTCCAAGGAAGAGCCTGTCATCCCAAAAGACACTCCGACGGAAAAAGGCAGGCATATCCCGGGCAGTATAAGCTTTGCTCCGGCATTAGCAGGCATGACGCTCGCAAGCGAAGTGATAAAAGACCTGATTGCAAGATAATTGCACAATAAACATTTTATATAAACAAAATCGATAGATAAAACGCCGATATTGCGATTTGACAACAAATTGCGATACACGGCAAGATATGGATAATGGACAGTATTTTTGACGGACAACTCAAGATTGAAGTCGCCTCCGCAAGCGGCATCGAGGCAGTAACCAAGCGTGAACTTACACGCCTCGGATACGAGCCGAGCGGTGCCAATTTCGGACGAATAGAGTTTGACGGAACGTTTGCGGACGTTATGCGAGCCAACGTGTTTTTGCGCACCGCAAACCGTGTGCGCATCGTGCTTGCCTCTTTCAAAGCGGAAACTTTCGACGAACTTTTTGACGGCATTTACGCAATGCGCTGGCAAGATATTTTGGGTAAGGACGCCAAAATCGTAGTCGATGCAAAATCGGCAAAGAGCAAACTTTTTGCCCTGCGCAGCGTGCAGAGCATAACGAAGAAAGCAATTATTTCAAAACTCTCAACTGTATATAAAGGCAGTTTCGACGAGAGCGGAGCGGAGTATGATATAGAAGTATCCTTGCAAAGCGACATTGCCACCGTTACGCTTGATACGTCGGGTGAGGGACTTCACAAAAGAGGCTATCGCACCTATCTCGGCGATGCGCCTATACGCGAAACGCTTGCGGCTGCAATGATTTTGCTCTCCGTATGGAATCCGTCTCGCGCTCTCATAGATCCTTTCTGCGGTTCAGGCACGATTCCTATCGAGGCGAGTATGATTGCAATGAATATCGCCCCGGGAATGAATAGAAATTTTGCCTGCGAGCAGTTTTACGGCGTGCCGAACGTCAGAGAGATCGTTCAGCAAGAGGCGCAAAGCCTCATAAACAGGGATATCGATTTGCACATTAGCGGTTTCGATATCAATCCTGCCGCAATCAAACTTGCTCAAAAGCACGCTGAAAGAGCGGGCGTAAAGGACAAAATCCATTTGCAAGTGGGCGATATGCGAGACGTTTCATCTCGTTTTTCGCACGGGGTTATCATCACCAATCCACCGTACGGCGAAAGACTTATGGATGAGGACGAACTCAAAAAACTTTATCGTGATTTCGGCACAATGACGTCCAAACTTGACGAGTGGTGCGTGTATGCAATCACTTCCTACAAGGCTTTTGAAAAGTATTACGGCAAGCGCGCAGACAAAATCCGCAAACTCTACAACAGCGAGTTGGAATGCAATTTCTATCAATATCTTGCCGCTCCGCCACCCAAGAAAAACGCCAACCCCGACAATAAAACGTAAAGACGAACAGACAATTGCGTCTTGTGATTAAGAAGATAAACAATCTAAACGAAATAGCAATATCAACTGTTTATCTATCAAAAATGATATTATAAACTATCGAATATTGCAATACAAATATTAAATCGGTGAACAATATGAGAGCATTAATACAACGCACGTTTCGTTCCAAACTCTACGTGGACGGACAATTGATAAGCGAAATTCCGAGCGGACTTACCATATTCCTCGGGATAAGCAAAGGCGACACGGAAGAGCAGGCGGATTACCTCGCACGCAAGATTTCAAAACTTAGAGTTTTCAGAGACGACAACGACAAAATGAATCTCGATATCAAACAAGCAGGCGGCGAGATTTTGCTCGTATCGCAATTTTCTCTTGCAGGCACACTCGGCAAAGGCACGGGCAATCGTCCCGATTTCGGACATGCCGAACTTCCGGACAGAGCAAGAGAACTTTACGAGAGAGTAACGCAAAAAATCCGTGACGAGGGCATCGTTGTAAAAAACGGCGTTTTTGGCGCGCATATGTTTATAGAGCAAGAGCAAGACGGTCCCTTGTCTTTTGTGTTTGAGTTGTGATATAAATTTATGGACACTACCAAAATCAAAGAGAAAAGTGTATGAATCGCATTGAAACATACACTTTTTTGTTATTTATTGGTTTTATGGCGTAAAACAGACATTATGTCAATTTTATAGACAATATCAATCGTGCGTTCTTCGCCTTTTATTTTCGGCAGTCCTCCGACAACTACACGGTCTAAAAGTTCATAGCATATTTCGCGTGTAAGTTCTGAGGCATCGAGATATTTCTTTACGTTCCGTATAAACTCGTCCGCACTCTGTATAGTGTTAGTCGTTTCGGTAAGCCTTGTTTCCAACTCTGTCATTTCGCTTTCAAGTCTTTTCTGCTCATCTGAATACTTTTGTATAAAACTTATACAAATATCTTCGGGTATTTTACCTTTAAGTCTATCTTCGTAGGCAAGTTGTATCAGTCGAGATACGGAAAATTACTGCGAAATGGCTCTAAAATGGATTTTAGGGCAATAAAAAAGGACGGCGCAGAAAAAACGCCGTCCGAAACAAAACGGAGCGAAAATACTCGGAAGATAGAAAAGGAATAAAACTCAAA
>DBJV01000100.1 GCA_002297185.1 Christensenella sp. UBA767 | reverse complement strand
GCTGAAGTTCTTGCTTACCGTACCGTCGTTGCAGGGCATGAAAAATTTGAGTTTTTCATCGACGGGTTCGGGGTCGACGTCGGTTTTTTTATCATCGTCGTCGGGATTGATGACGGGCGTGTCGGGATTGGGAGAGACCGTCGCACCGCCGTCGGGCAAACCGTTGTTGCGAGTGACCGCCAAAGCGATGACCGTAGCAACGGACGCTATACACAATACGATAAGAAAATAGAATGCGTTGCGTTTCATAAAACCGCCAAAGCGTTTCATTGCAACTGAAAATTTGCTCATATTTGTACCTCCAAGTTGCTTTCATTATTGACGGGGAAGGCGCAGCTTATACAATAGAGGCAAAAATTTTTTTGTGAGGAGATTTTTGACGACTTTTTAACGACAAAAAAGGAAAAATTGCAAAAATTCGATGTTGACTACAAATGTTTGATATTGTATAATTTTCCTATATGATAGACGTACATACTTCTTTATATAACTTTATGCGCGATTACCGCAAAAAACAGGACGAGAGCATTGCCCTCGTTCGTGGCGGGCGCAAAATGCGGTTTGCAAAATTTTTCAAAGAAATAGATAGAGTTGCAGGCGGTCTTTATAAACTCGGAGTGAGAAGGGGCGACGTGGTTATGCTCACTTTGCCAAACATCGAGCAGAGCGTGATTGCGGCGTACGCTTGCTCGCGTATAGGCGCGACGGCATCTATGATTCATCCAAAACTGTCCGCAGACGAATTTGCGGCGGCAGTCAAAAAACTATCTCCCAAAGTCGTGTTTTTGAGCGACGTAAATCAAGGTAAATTTTTCTTCAGATGCGGAAAGGCGAAAAGAGTTATTTGCCACTTCGGCGTATATGATTATTTGGGACTTCCTCATAGCAGGCATTTTGAGATATACGAGGGCGACGGCGAGGATATTATGTTCTATATGCAGTCGGGCGGAACGTCGGGCGAGCCGAAAACAGTTGCGATATCCTCTCGTTGCGCAAACGCTATGGCAGGAAATCTTCTGCAATATCTCGACGATAAGTTCTCCGAGCGAAACGCTATGCTGGTGGTGCTGCCGATGTTTCACGGATTTGGGCTTTGCATAGGTATGCACGCATCCCTTTGCACGAATATGCGTATGGTGTTGCAACCTATTTTCAAGCCCGAAAAGACGGTGAAAATTATTGCCAAAAACAGAGTTACCACTATGCTTGCCGTGCCGAGAATGGTGTCCAAACTGCTTGCGTGCGAGGACTTTTGCGGCGATAACGTGTCGTGCATAGAGGACGTCTATGTCGGCGGCGACGCTGTGAGCAAGGAACTTGTCGAGGCGTTTGACAAGCGTATGAAAGAGGCAGGCGGAAAGGGAGTGCTGTCGGCCGGGTACGGACTTACCGAAACGGCGAGCGTATGCACGGTGTCCAAGGACGATTATCTGTCGGGGAGCGTGGGTAAGCCTATAAACGGAGTGAAAGTGCGCATCGTCGATGAGAATTTGAACGACGTCGAAAAGGGCGAAGTCGGAGAGTTGCTTATAGGCGGAGACCAGATTATGAGCGGCTACGCCTTTGACGAGAAAGCCACAAAAGAGGCTATGGTGACTTTGGATGGCGTGACTTACGTAAAGAGCGGCGACTTCTTTAGGCAAGACGAAGAGGGAAGGCTGTTTTATATGGGGCGCAAGAAACGCCTTATAAAGATATCGGGAGTGAATGTGTTTCCCACCGAGATAGAAAGGGTTGCGAAAGAACTCGATTTTGTCAAAGAGTGCGCTTGCATCGAATACCGAGTGGGGGCGAAACCGTTTATAAAAATCGTGGTCGAAGGTCAACTTTCGTCGCAACAAAAACAGGAAATTATTGCGCATATCGCAAGACGTATGTCGCATTGGAACGTGCCGAAGTGCGTTGAGTGCAAGGACGTGTTCCCGAGAACTAAAATTGGAAAAATCGATATTAAGGGGTTAGAAAATGAATTTGGCAAAGATACGCAAGGCGGTCAATAAGATTGCGCCGTCCGTCAAGGTGGAAGAGTATCGCGGATGCGTAAGGCTGACGGGCGAACTCGACAACTGGGCGGATATCTACAGATGCGGAAAGGCTGCCGTGTGCAAAAAGTCGCTCGGCGTGCTTAACGACATCAAACTTAAAGGCTTTCACGAAGAGCCGAAACGTCCCTCGCTCGAGGACAAGGCACTTGACGGGCAAACGCCAGACGTGCTTGTCATTGGCGGCGGTATCGTCGGGTGCGCTGTGGCAAGAGAACTTACGCGCCTCGATATAAGCGTGCTTTTGGTGGAAAAGTGTAATGACGTGGCGTGCGGTGCGTCGTCGAGAAACGACGGCTGCATTCACCCGGGAATCGACCTTCACAAAGGGCAGCAAAAGCTCAAATACGTGCTTGCAGGAAATAAGGCATACACAAAACTTGCAGAGGAGTTGGGACTTCAACTCAAACGTTGGGCGCAGACTTTTATTTTCTCCACAAAGTGGGAGAACGCTATTATTTCTCCGCTTTACAAACTCCGTGCCAAACAACTCGGCATTGAGGGCGTAAGGCATCTCACTCCGAAACAATTGAAAGAAATAGAGCCTAATCCACCACAGTGGGCGACGGGCGCAATGTATATGGCAACCGCAGGTATGGTTTCGCCGTACAAAACGACAATTGCGCTTGCGGACAACGCTATCGAGAACGGCGCAAAGGCGTCGCTTAATACCTACGTCAAAGGTATGAAGGTCGAGAACGGAAAAATCGTAAGCGTTGAGACGAATAGGGGCGTGATTTATCCAAAAACAGTGGTCAATTGCGCAGGCGTGTATAGCGACGTGATTGCGGATATGGCAGGGGATAGGACTTTTACCATACATCCGAGAAAAGGCACGGATATCATTCTCGACAAAAAGAGAGTGGGGTATGCGCTGTCGTCGTATGCGCGCAGTTTCTTTGCGCCTCTTCCTCCCGAGGCTCGTCCCGACAACAAAGAGCAAGTTGGACATACCAAAGGCGGCGGCGTTATGCGTACGGTTGACGGGAATATTCTCGTTGGCCCCGACGCTCACGAAGTGCCGTTTAGAGAGGACTATTCCACGTCCATGCAGGACATCGACAATATCATCAAAAAGCAAAAACTCGCTCAACCTATGCTCAATAAGGGCGACGTTATTACGTATTTTTCAGGCACTCGCGCGGCAACGTACGAAGAGGATTTCGTGGTGCGCAGAGGTATATTTACAAGCAATATTTATGAGGCGGCAGGCATTCAATCGCCGGGTATCACCGCCGCTCCCGCAATCGCTTGCGATATAAGAGATTGGGTGAAACAAGACCTCGGGGCAAAGGATAATAAGAATTTCAATCCCGTTTATAAGCATACGCCGAGACTTGCGGATCAGCCCGATAGCGTGCGCGCGGAATACATCAAAAACAATTCCGACTACGGCGAGATTATTTGCCGCTGCGAAGAGGTGAGCAAGGGCGAAATTATAGACGCTCTCGAAAGTCCGCTCAAAGTGGCGACGATTGACGGTATCAAACGTCGCGTGCGCCCCGGTATGGGCAGATGTCAGGGCGGATTCTGTTCGCCGCTCGTTGCGAAAATCATTGCGGAGCATGAAGGAATCGAAATAGAGGACGTGCTTAAAGGCGACGAGGGCAGCGTTATCGTTTACGGAAATACGAAAGGGGGTATGTGATATGCGAAATTATGACGTTGTGGTTATCGGCGGCGGCCCTGCAGGTTTGTCCGCAGCGCAAAGCGCATGCCTTAAAGGCGGAAAAGTTGCCGTTATCGAAAGAGAGGCGAGGCTTGGAGGCATACTCAAACAATGCGTGCATGACGGGTTTGGACTTATCCGTTTCGGCGAAAAACTCGCAGGCCCCGAATATAGCGAAAGATATATAGATTTTGTAAAAGAATTGGATATAGATACGTTTACGCTCACGTTCGTTACGCGCGTGGAGAAAAAGGACGGCGGATTTGAAATCACAGCCGTGTCATCAAACGGCATAGAGAAATTCTTTACCAAATCAATCGTTTTGGCGACGGGGTGCAGAGAGCGCACGGCAAAGCAGGTGTTTATTCAAGGCACTCGTCCGAGCGGCGTTTTTACCGCAGGTACGGCGCAAAACTTCGTCAACTTGCAAGGAAAACTCCCGACCAAAAAGTGCGTGATTTTGGGCAGCGGCGATATAGGTCTTATTATGGCTCGCCGTCTTACGCTCGAGGGCGCAAAGGTTGAGGGTGTGTATGAAGTCAAGCCTACTCCGAGCGGACTTACGAGGAATATTCATCAATGCTTGCACGATTTCGATATACCGCTTTACCTCTCGCATACGGTTACGAAGGTGTTTGGAAAAGACAGGCTCGAGGGCGTGGAAGTTGCAAAAGTCGATGACAAAATGAGACCTATCGAAGGCACTCAAAGACGTATCGATTGCGATGCACTTATACTTTCCGTGGGACTTATTCCAGAAAACGAAATTGCCGAATCGCTGGGTGTGAAAATCAATCCGTTCACAAAAGGCGCGGATTGCGATCAGACGTATATGTCGTCCATTGATGGCGTGTTTTCGGCAGGAAACGCACTTAACGTGTTCGATTTGGTAGATTATGTGTCGGAATGTGCAAAAGACGCAGGCGCGAATGCGGTTGACTTCAAACCGTCGGGCAAGAGCGCGCGCATTGAAAAGGGCGAGGGACTTTTGAGTTTCGTGCCGCATCGCATTGACCTCGGCAAGCCTTGCGACAAGGTGGTGTTCTTCTTCCGCGCGGCAAGAGATATGGATAAGGCGACGCTCAAATTTACGGTTGACGGGAAGGAAGTGTATAAGAAAAACTTCGCCTTCTTGCGTCCGCCGGAAATGCAGAGAGTGGAGATTGATTTCTCGGCGTTCGGTATAACCGATAAATCGAAAATCGTGGCAGTCGTGGAGGAAAGATAAATGGATTTGGTGTGTATCGTTTGCCCGAGAGGGTGCAGAATAAGCGTCGAAAACGGGGTCGTTACAGGCAACGGTTGCAAGAGAGGAGAGGCGTTTGCCATATCCGAAACTACTTGCCCGATGAGGAGCGTTTGCTCGACGGTGGCGACGGCGTTTAAGGATTATCCCGTACTTCCCGTGAGAACGGACGGGGAAATTCCGAAAGCGAAAATTGACGATTTGATGAATGAAATCAACGCTATCGTTGTCGATAAAAAGGTGAAGAGAGGGGACGTCGTGGCGCAAAACGTCGTGGGTACGGACGTCAATCTCATCGCTACGGCAACAATCTATTGATAAAGGATAAGAGGGAAAATTATGAGTGAACCATTGGTGCTGACAATAGACTTCGGAACGCAGAGCGTGCGCGCAATGCTGTTCGATAAGCACGGGAAAGATTACGGGAAAGAGAAAGTACATTTTAAAGAGCCGTATTTTTCAAAGGAAATAGGTTGGGCGGAGCAAAAGCCCGAGTTCTATTGGGATAGGCTGAAAGAGGCGACTAACGGACTTAAAGCAAAATGCTCCGAACTTTGGAACGATATCCGCGCGGTGAGCGTTACCACAATCCGTGATACCGCTGTGGTTGTTGATAAGGACGGAAAGCCGCTGCGCGATATCATTTTGTGGCTCGACCAAAGAGAAGTCAAGGACGCGGACAAGACGAGATTCGGTTCGGGTTTCAAATCGCTTTTGCGACTTATCAATATGTACGATATGGCGGCGACTCAATGCAAATCGTCCGCGTGCAACTGGGTGCATGAGTACGAGCCTGAAGTTTGGGCGAAGATGCACAAATTCTTGATGTTTTCGGGATATATTACCTATCGTTTGACGGGGGTTATGAAAGACTCGGTGGCAAACCAAATAGGGCATATTCCGTTTGACTACAAGGCAAAGACGTGGCAAGGGCCTCGCGCGATAACAGCACCTATTTTCGATTTGAAAGCGAAGGATATGTGCGAACTTGTGGAGCCGGGGACGATTATCGGGTATATCACAAAAGAGGCGAGCGACGACCTAGGTATTAAGCAAGGATTGCCCGTGATTGCATCGGGTTCGGATAAGGGATGCGAAACGCTCGGTTCGGGTTGCGTGGATAGTACGGGAGCGTCGCTTTCGCTTGGTACTACCGCCACGGTGTCAGTGACTACGGATAAATATGTCGAAACGGAGCCGTTTGTGCCGTCTTACCCTGCGGTGCTGCCCGGGAAATATAATCCCGAAGTGGAGATTTATCGCGGATATTGGATGCTTTCGTGGTTTAAGAACGAATTTGCGCACAAAGAGGTGAAAGAGGCAAAGGAACTCGGCATTGCCGCAGAGGAACTTCTCAATAGACACCTCAAAGACGTGCCTGCAGGTTGCGAAGGACTGATTTTGCAACCGTATTGGACGCCGGGTATTAAGCATCCAACGGCAAGAGGCGCAATACTCGGATTTGCGGATTGCCATACGCGCATACATATTTATCGCGCGATAATAGAGGGTATCGCATACGGACTTTACGACGGGTTGCTTTCAATCCAACGCAAGACGAAAATCAAAGTGGAATTTTTGGCGGTGTCGGGCGGCGGCAGCGAAAGCGACGAGATTTGCCAAATTACGGCAAATATCATGGGTATCCCCGTAAGAAGAGCGCAGACGTATGAGACGTCGTCGCTGGGCGCGGCAATCACGGCGTTCAAGGGATTGGGCGTTTATAAGTCCTTTGAAGAGGCGGCGGAAAATATGGTGCATATATCCGCAGAGTTCAAACCCGATATGAAAGAGCATGCGCTTTATAATAAACTGTACAACAGAATATATCGCAGGATATATCCCAACAACAAGAGACTTTACGACGATTTGAAGGTGATTTTGCGCAACGCAAAGCCTGAAAACGAAAACAACTAAAAAATAATTAAAATGAATAAATCGTCGGTTTATCTGTCGAAAACGGTCGGATAAAACGGCAATTGGAGGAATTATGTCAAAACCCTATAAGGAATTCGAGCCTAAGTGGATCACCGAAGCACCCCAAGAGAAATCTTTCCGTTCCATTATGAAATGGGGCGATCCCAACAAGTACAAAGCCCCCAAAGAAGGTCTTTATAAACTGATTAAAAACATCTTCTCGCTCACCGACGACGACTTCAAAGAGATGGTGGATACGGGAGAGCAACTCGTTGACGTACACGTTGAAAGCGCGCTTACAAAAGAACAAATTGCGGAAATCACGGCAATCGTAGGCGAGGAAAACGCAAGCATTGACGACTTCGAGAGAGTGCGCCTTGCATACGGCAAAACCATGATCGATATTATGCGCCTTAGAAAAGGTATCGTGGAAAACGTGCCTGATATCGTGGTGTTCCCCTCGACGAAAGAGCAAATCGAAGGACTCGTGCATTACGCCGATAAGAACGGAATTAAGGTATATGTGCATGCAGGCGGATCTTCCGTTACGCGCGGTACGGAGCCGATGGTGTCGCC
>DBJV01000069.1 GCA_002297185.1 Christensenella sp. UBA767 | reverse complement strand
GTTCAACAATCCGTACGGCGCATGCCCCGATTGCAGCGGTCTCGGTTTCCGCAACGAAATCGACACCAATTTGCTCGTTACGGACTGGAATAAATCCTTGCGACAAGGCGCAATCAAAGTGAGCGGCTGGGACGCAGGGCATATGTCCGCAATGCAGTTTAAGGCACTTGCGGACGCATACGGTTTTTCTATCGATACGCCGATTAAGAATTTGCCCAAAAACATACTCAACATCATCTTTTACGGCAACGACGGGGATCGTATTCCTATGGAATACAATTCGCGCACGTTTAGCGGTTTCTATCACGCGAGTTTTGAGGGCGTGGCAAACAATCTTATGCGCCGATACAACGATACGGACAGCGAGATGGTCAAAAACGAAATCGCAAAATATATGAAAGAAGTGCCTTGCTCCAAATGCGGCGGTAAGAGGCTCAAACCCGAGGCGTTGGCGGTGACGATAAACGGCAAGAATATTTACGAACTTACCGAAATGTCCGTGTCCGCGCTCAAGGACTTTATGGCTAAAATCAGCCTTACGACAACGCAACATCTCATTGCGGACAGAATTATCAAAGAGATTTGCGCAAGGCTTGAATTTTTGATAAACGTAGGTCTCGATTATCTCACGCTTTCACGCTCGGCAACGACGTTGAGCGGCGGCGAATCGCAACGCATTAGGCTTGCAACGCAGATAGGCAGCGGACTTACGGGCGTGCTGTACATTCTGGACGAGCCGAGCATCGGTTTGCACCAAAAGGATAACCAAAGATTGCTCCAATCCCTCAAAAATCTGCGTGATTTGGGCAATACGCTTATCGTCGTCGAACACGACGAGGAGACCATTCGCAGCGCGGACTATATCGTGGATATCGGCGTGGGAGCAGGCATTCACGGCGGAAAAGTGGTTGCGTGCGGAACGGTGGACGATATAATCGCAAGCAAGGACAGCATTACGGGCAAGTATTTGAGCGGCGAATTGTCCATACCCGTGCCTATTGCTCGTCGCAAGGGCAACGGCAATTATTTGCATATCAAAAAAGCACGCCAAAACAACCTCAAAAATATAGACGTGGATATTCCGCTCGGCGCGTTTACTTGCATTACGGGTGTGTCGGGCAGCGGCAAGTCATCGCTTGTCAACGAAGTGCTTTATCCCGTCCTGTCCAACGAACTTATGCGCTCTAACGTCACGACGGGCAACTGCGACGGCATTGACGGCATAGAGAACGTGGATAAGGTCATTTGCATAGACCAAAGCCCGATAGGGCGCACGCCGCGCTCCAATCCTGCGACATATACGGGCGTATTCGGCGATATAAGAGAATTGTTTGCATCGCTCCCAGACGCAAAGGCGAGAGGATACACGGCAGGCAGATTCTCTTTTAACGTCGGAGGCGGCAGGTGCGAGCATTGCGGAGGCGACGGCATTATCAAAATCGAAATGCACTTCTTGCCGGATATCTACGTGCCGTGCGAGGTGTGTAAGGGCGCAAGATACAACCGCGAAACGCTGGAAGTGAAGTATAAAGGCAAGAGCATAAGCGACGTTTTGGATATGACCATTGAAGAGGCAACGGAATTCTTTGCCAACATACCCAAAATCCGCAACAAAATCAAGACTCTCAACGACGTCGGTCTCGGCTACGTTAAACTTGGGCAGTCCTCAACAACGTTGAGCGGCGGCGAGGCGCAACGCGTCAAGCTTGCAACCGAACTTTCTCGTCGCTCCACCGGCAAAACTGTCTATATCCTCGACGAACCGACCACAGGTCTCCATACTCACGACGTTGCAAAACTCGTCACAATTCTCGACCGTCTCGTCGAGCAAGGCAACACCGTCATCGTCATCGAGCATAATCTCGACGTCGTCAAAGTTGCCGATTACATCGTGGATCTCGGACCGGACGGTGGGGACCGTGGAGGCTCGATCGTTGCCCAAGGTACCCCCGAGGAAATTGCAAAAGTTAGTCGCTCATATACCGGTCAGTTTTTAAAAAACGTCCTATTTAGCGAATAACGTCGTCAGCGCGCATCCGCTACAAAATCACGTACGTTTGTGTACGTTGGGTTTTGTTTCGGACGCGCGCTTTCTTGTTCTTCATCTAAATATGCCGTTTTTTACTTGCTTTTAGGCTCGTAAAGCCTCGCGCATACATCGTTCAATTCTAAAAACCGCACTAAATATTGCAATTTAGCGCGGTTTTACAAAACGTCCTATTTGGTGAAAGTGATGTTTATAAGATTATTTGTTTGAAAACTCTTTTCCGTTTATTAAATAATCAATCGAAACACTGTAATATTCTGACATTTTGCGTAGCATTCCGATATCGGGATTGCGCTTGCCGTTTTCGTAATACGACAAAGCCTCTCGACTTATATTAAGGTCAAGTGCCACTTTCAATTGACTGAACCCTTTTTCTTTTCGTATTTTCTTTAAGCCGATAAGCCCGAAGTTTTTGTCCACGTTGCTACCTTTGTCAGTTTTATTCTTGACAATATGGTAACATTTTGTTACTATTAAAAATGTAACAGTTTGTTACATATTCATACATAGGAGGAAAAGATATGAAAAAGAAGTATTTTGTTTTAATTGTAGCGGTATTGCTTTTTGCTATTCTTGCAACTTTTATCGCTTGCGATTACGAGAAAAAGTATACGGAAAAGCTTCAAAATTTGGGATATGAAGTAAAGGTTTCAGAAAAAATGTATACTGAGGACTATAAAGGTGGTGTTATTAGAATATCGGCGTACAAAATAGCGGAAGAGGTCGAAGAGGTTTATATCTTGGTCTTTGATAACAAAGACGATGCGAAAAAATGTTACAATGAATTGATATCGGAAGGGAGCGAGGAATTATCGTTCTACCTTGACGGAAAAGTTGTGTTTGCGGGTACGGCACAAGGCGTAAACGACGCAAGAAGTTGATTTGTGCTTAAATTTACCGTATATGCAAAAAGCGTCGCAATTTGCGGCGTTTTTTCATACTTATATAATTATATAAGTTATACTTATACCCATTGACAAACCCTCACTCAACATATACAATTAAATCAACGCAGGGGCGATTTGGTTCGCTTTTGCGATTACGGTTTTGGAGAAGTTTATGAAAATTGTTTGCAAGAATTGCGGAGCGGATTTCGATTCGTCCGAAATGCAATCGGGGAAGTGTCCGTATTGCGGCTCGTCCGTGCAAGAGGGCGGTGCGCAAAGCACATCTCAAGGCACAAATCCCGATACGTTTTTTGAAGATATAGCACTTGAAGAGGCACAGCCCGTTTACGTGCCTGTCGCACCCGAATACCATTGCTCTTTCCCGAGCGATACGAAAGCCAACAAGGCGGTGAAGGACTCTTTCGTATGCACGATAATCCTTCTTGCGCTCAGTATTATCAGAGTGCTTGGATCGTTGATTAGTATTTCTTCCGTCTCGGAATTGAAGGGTTATTTGCCCGAGTTTGTGGGAACGGATATGTATGCGCCGCTCAGCGGTTACGTCAATATGGCGACTGCCGAAATCGTGTTGCACGTTTTGATTGTCGCGGTTGCAATCGTTATGTTGGTGTTTGAACTCAAAGTGCGCAAGGTAAGATTTCCGCTTGCGGACGACAGCGCGTTTGCGGATTTCAAAAAGGTTGCTTACGTTGCAATTGCAATGACGGTGCTTATGGCTGCATACGCAGTCGTCGAGGTTCTCGTAGTTGCTTACGCTAACGATTTTAACGACGCATTCGCTGCCACGTACGGAGAGGACGCAATCAACGCAGGAACTACGATCGGAGCAATCTTCGGAGTATGCATACTGCTTGCTTGCACCGTCGGAGTGCTTGCCGAGACGCTCAAATTGTCCAAAGAAAAGAAATAATCTTGGGTATCGCAAAATTGCGGTATATAACGAAAAACGTCGCTTTATGCGACGTTTTTTGATATTTTAAATGCTTGTTGTGTAAAATTAGTCGATAACGCTGTGGATGAATTTGTCGAATGCGGCTTGACCTTGTTCGTCGTTTTTGAATACTGCCGTGGTGTCGAGAAT
>DBJV01000051.1 GCA_002297185.1 Christensenella sp. UBA767 | reverse complement strand
GCGAAAAACGGCGAGTTAAGGCGAACTTGAAAGTTATTATATTATTCCTTGCCGAACTTTGCTATTTTTAGCCTAAATCGTTAAAAAGGTATCGTTGCTCTGTTCCTAATGCTGTTCATAATAGAATAATATGTTTACAAAACGGGAAAGTTATAAAAATCGCAAAAGCTCCCGGGATGAAATACACTCACTATGCGCCAAAGGTGGAGACAGTTACGGCAGTCAATATCGAACACGCCGTAAGCGAATACGACAGGCAAGTTTCACTCGGAAAACTTCCCGTTATCGTTGCAAGAGACATATACAGGGACGTTGTGAAAGAGCGTGAGCAGATTTCGCTCGGAGTTACCGTCGAGGACTATACTCGCAACATATATTCCGCACTTCACGTTGCCGAAAAGGCGTACGATTTTATAATCGTCGAGGAACTTAAAGGCGAGGGCTTGGAGGCGTCCGTTATGAACAGAGTTACGAAGGCGGCAGGGGGCAAAGAGGTATGAGGGTGCTATTCGTATGCACTGCAAATACTTGCCGCTCGCCTATGCTCGAACAGATGTTCCGTCAATACGCTTTCGCGCGCGGTATTAAGGATATAGAGATTGACAGCGCAGGGCTCGCCTCTCGAGAGGGTGATACGCTCAATCCCTATTGCTCAAGCGTGCTTGAAAGACACGGCGTGCCGTACTTTATCGCAAGGCAGGCAAAACTCCTCGATAAAAAAGCGGTGAAGGGCGCAAATCTCATATATACGATGGACGACGAGCAAGCCGAAATCGTGAGAGAAACTTACGGCGTAAAGCGCAAAGTCAAGTCTTTGTCAACGCTATGCGGCGGTGGCGTTTTAGACCCGTACGGTTACGACGAGGGAGCGTACGAGGATACCTATTCGCTGTTTTTGAGTATCTTGCCAACGCTGTTTTCAGAGGTGACGAAAGAGAAAAAATAGGCGCATTAGAGACGGTTGAAATCAAAACGAAATTTATAAGAAAAAACAAAAACAGGTGCTTTAGGCATCTGTTTTCGATTTATAAAGGGCTGATTTCGCTTGAAAACGTTATCGAGCGAATAGCTGTGTCACCGCACATCCGCTACAAAATCACGTACGCATAGTACGTTGGGTTTTGTATCGAATGTACGGTTCCTTGCTCTTCATCTCGATACTGCATTTTAGTCTAAAACACATTATTTGTCGTAGTCTTCGCCGAACCCAGATTTGAGAAGTTCTTTGAATATCTTGATATGCACTTCCTCGTCCAAAATTATGCGTTCGAGCAACATTTTTACGCTATCGGTGGTGAGGTTGAGAATGGTGCGTTCGTAGTTGAGAATCGCAGTCTCTTCCGCCACGACGTTTTGACGGAGATATTTTCTCGGATCGAGGGTGTAGTTTACGAAACTTCCGTTCCAATACGTTCTTGCGCCCATAACGGGATATCCGCCGAGGGCGTATATGGTTTCGCCGAGTAGTTCGTGGTGGCGCATTTCCGTGATTGCGATACCTTCGAGTGCGGCGGCTATTTCGGGATATTTTGGTGATACGTATTTTTGGAAAGAGTAGGTCAAAACCGCTGTCAATTCGCTCGCCGAGCCTGCATAGACTGGCATGAGAATTTTGGATTCCGCGACGTTTTGCCCCACTTCGATTTTGGGATAGGGAAGGTCGCTTGCATATTTTGAGATGTCCATATTATCCTCCTTTTTGAATACTATATGATGCTCGGTGGCGTTTCGTTACGTAATATCGCGCGCTTTTTGACTTTTACGAGCAAAATTTATGGCATATTTGATAAAACCGCTTGCAAAATATATATACATATGCTAAAATCTCATAGTAACTTTTAGGAGGTATTGTATGCTAGATTCATTGAATTCGATTCTTCTTGCCGCTGAACAAGGCATCAAGTATGAGACAGCACAACAAGTGTTGATGGCATTCGTTATATTGATGACAATTGCTGCTGTTGCAATTATCGTCGTCATCATGATGCAAAAAGGCACCAACGACAACGTGGGCGTTATTACGGGCGCAAGCGATACATTTTACGGCAAAAATAAGAAGAGCAACAGAGAAAGCATCCTTAAAAAAGTCACTTTCGGTCTCTTCGCTTTCATCCTCGTATGTGCAATCATTTGCTTTGTGATGTGGAAGTTTGTCGGTACAAATCTCTGATTTGAAAAGCAATCATCGCAACGGCTCGTTATGAGCCGTTTTATTTTTTGTATCGACAAATTTATCCCTTGAATTATGAGCGGGAGTAATATATAATCTGTTTGTATGGAAAAACTTATCGCAACCAACAAAAAAGCTTACCACGACTATTTCGTCGAGGATACCTACGAGGCAGGCATCGTGCTTGTGGGGTGTGAGGTGAAATCGGTGCGTCTCGGACAAATCAATCTTCGAGACAGTTTCGTCATTATCAAAAACGGCGAAGTTTTTATGCTCGGCACGCACATCTCACCGTATAAGATGGGCAGTTATTACAACGTCGATCCTCGCCGCACTCGCAAACTGTTGCTCAACCGTTCGGAAATCAATAAACTCCGTGGAAAGGTGGAGCAAAAGGGTTATACGCTCATTCCGCTCAAAGTCTATTTCAAAGACGCGCTCGTGAAAGTGGAAATCGGGCTTTGCAAAGGTAAGGAATTGCACGATAAGCGCCAAGCGATCAAGGAAAAGGAAAACGCCAGAAATCTGCAAAGGGTGATGAAAGAGTATAACACCCGATAAATTATAAATGCGATTTTGCAAAACGAAAGCACGCCCGAGGACGTGCTTTTTTGTATCGTTTTATATTTGTTTTATATCGATTATTTGTAATTTCTTATTAGCGTTATAACAAAATTGAAACAATATTTGTCCTTATAAGGATTATTTGTAGTTTCTTATAAAGCGGTTGAAGAATCCTACGCAGCTTGTGATTGCGTCGATATCCACGTTTTCGTCGGAGGCGTGCATGCCGCCAAGTTGCTTGAATGAGAGGGGGCAGGGCGTGCAACGGATTGCGTTTTTGGAGATTTGTTGCAATACGCGGCAGTCCGTACCGCCGAACACCAAGAAGGGAACGACTGCGACGTCGGGATAGACCTCGTTGAGCGCTTTTTTGTACATTTGGAAACCTTCGCCTTTGATGTCGATCATCGGGGACGCCTCACGAGATTGCAAAACTTCCATTTCGAGATCGTATTTTTTGGCGAGTTTTTTGAGGCGTGCAAAGCATTTTTCGCTCGTGTCGTGAGGAGCAAAGCGGAGATTTGCCACTACGGACGCCTCTTGGGGGATGACGTTGGGGGCAGGTGAGCCTTGGGACATGGTGAATACCATAGTCGTGGTGAAAAGTCCGCCGCCGTACGCTGCGTTTACCTTGGGACCGAGTTTTGCGAGCCACCAGCCGTTGATGCCGATGAGGTGGCAGAAAAGTTTGAGCGGAGAGACGAGTGCGTCGCCCATGCCGTAAATCATTGCTTTGGCGGCTTTGGACGCTTTGGGCTTGAAAACGGTGTGCTTTTCGCAATAGTTTACGAATGCGGAAAGTCTTGCGATAGGAGTTTTCTTCGGGGGTTGGGAACTGTGTCCGCCTTTGCCGCGTGCGATAAATTTGACGTCGGCATAGCCTTTTTCCAAAATTCCGACTGCGGCAACGTCCTTTTTCATGACGCTTGCGCCTTTGCGCATGATCGCGCCGCCTTCGTCAACTACAAGAAAGGGGGTGATGCCTTGAGATTTGAACCAATCGCGAGCCATGCTTGCGCCGGGGCCTGACGTCTCCTCGTTGTCGCTGTAACTCAAATATACGTCTTGCTCGGGAACGAAACCTTCCGCAATGAGTTCGTCGCACGCTTGAATTGTGGAAAAGAGGGTGTTTTTGCAGTCCATTGCGCCTCTTCCATATACCTTGCCGTCCACGATTTGTCCGCCGAAGGGGGGATAGTGCCAGTCCGACTCGACGACGGGAACGACATCTTGGTGAGCCATAAGCACGAGCGGCTTATCCGAGGATTTGCCTTTCCACTTGTAAAGCAAGACATCGCCGCCGACTTGTATCTTTTGGCAGGTCGCCGTTACGTGCGGAAACTCCTCGTCCAAAACCTTGTGGAACGCATCGAAATACTCGTGTCCGCTGTTGGTGACGGTGGGGCATTGAATGAGTTTTACAAAACTATCGACATAACCGTTTTCGTATTTCATAGTTACTCCTAATGGATGAATAAATTTATAATACAATTGTATAACGCAAAGCGCATTTATTCAAGTGAAATTTTTGGAATTTGTTTTATAAAAAATATTATCCATGCTGGCGGTACATAGTGCCGCCTACGGCACTCACAAACAACCTTGTGAGCGCGATGCGCCTATTTTTTTCATATATCCGCCCACTTACTCGCAAGCGAGACGGGGCGGATATATGAAAAAACAACCTCACGGTTTTCGCAAGGTTGTTTTTTCGTTGGTGCCGGCGGTCGGACTCGAACCGACACGGATGATTAGTCCACAGGATTTTGAGTCCAGCGCGTCTGCCAGTTTCACCACGCCGGCGCAAAAGTTAATATACCATAAATCAATTGTCGATGCAACTGATTTTTGCAATTTTCATTTGAGAGAAGAGATATTTTCTCTTTCAATATTGTTTTACTGATATTTTTCGATGTTTTTTGATTTCGCTACGCTGGATTCCCACGGTCACTCCGCTCCCTCTAAATGACATATGGAATATTCCAATAGCGAAATTTATTTCGCCTAACGACGCTCTTAGACAGGCGGAGCCGTAGTTTATAGAACGATGAAGAGTTGTTGTGAGCATCAACATTCAATCTTCCACGCAAGCACGAAGTGCGCACACCAAGCAAGCGATATAGCGAAATTGTGGCAAGAGTTTTTATCCCTGCTTGAACTGATAGCGTGTATCGGTTGCGCGGTTAG
>DBJV01000052.1 GCA_002297185.1 Christensenella sp. UBA767 | reverse complement strand
GTATCCGTCATAAATCTTGCAAGACCGCCCAAAACCGCGTTATGTACGGAATATTCAATGGGATGTCCGTCAAATTGCGAAATGCTTATAGAATACACAAGCGGCGCATATTTAGGCACGGGAATATGGTGGCAATAGTCGTACTTAAAGTATTCGATGCCCCATTTTGCAAGTGTGTAAGCGTCGTATTGCTCTCTTCCGAGGCTCGCAGGCAAATCTTCGCAGGTAAGCGTGCCGTTTGAGGTGTATGCGCCAAGTTTTAAGCCCATAGCGTTGACTTTCTTCGCAAGGCTTTCGATGCCGTTTGGGAAAGTCTCGTAATCGCCGACAAGTTCACCGTTTTCGTCACGCAAAGAGGATTGCCAGCAATCGTCGAGGTTGATATATTTGTATCCTGCCTCGATAAGTCCGTTGTCCTTCATCGCTTGCGCCGTTTCGAGAATAAGTTTCTCGTTTATGCGATTGCGGAAGGTATTCCAACTCGACCAACCCATAGGGGGAGTGAGCGCAACGCCGTTGGAGTAATCTTCCAAATCGGGATTTACGCTCGTCGGTTTCTTTTTGATGAAGAGGGAGCGGATGTAGCAAAACGGACACATATTATTGCGTTTCATATTTCACCTGTCGTTGATTATTTATTGCAAAAATTGCTTTGTTTTTTATTTGATTTTGGGCGCTTTCACACGCATTTTTGCGTCGAGGCGTTCAAATCTGTTCTCTATGCTTTCGCCGTGTTCGAGCTTGATTTGGTTCATAATCGCCACAAATCCCACGTACAAAACGGTAAGCACGGCGCATATCGCAAGCATAGCCTTGCCCATCTCCCACGTGACGTGATTGTCAAGTTTGAAGAAGGTGCGGAGAAGTCCCACGATGTCGATAACTTGCCCTTTGTAGTTGACGTTTATCGAGATGAAATACACGCCCACGAATATGAATACCATAAGCAGATACGTCACGAGATTAAGCACGATAAGCCACTTGGACTTATTCACCTTGTGTTTGCGCTTTTTGACGGGTTCTTCGCCGTTCTTGATTCTCTCACGCTCTTTCATAAGGTCGCTTATTCCGAAGAACGCCGACCAACTTGCAAGCCTCGTAGGCAAGGATACCTTGAACAGCAGCAAGAATCCCACAAATGTGATAACCCATATAAATATCGTATTGGACTGCATGTCCGTAAGGTCGGTGAGGAAGAAACGGTTGCACAATATTACGGCAATTGCGCCGAACAGCACCGTAATTCCGCCGGGTATCGCGTTTGACAGCACCTTTGGCAAGAACCTGCCCGTAACCCTGTCCGCATTCGGCTCGAGAGCAAGCACGACGGAGGGAATTCCGATTGTTACCATACCCATAATGGTGAGGTTTTGCGGAGTGAAGGGGAGCGGATCCACCACTATCATAAACAACAGCGCAAGCAGCGTGTTGTAAATGGTTTTCATAATGTACAGGGCGGCGGAACGTTCGAGGTTGTTGATAGAACGTCTGCCTTCCGCCACGACTTTCGGCATCGAAGAGAAATTGCTGTCGAGAAGTACGAGCGAACTTACGTTCTTTGCAGCGTCCGAACCCGACGCCATAGCCACCGAGCAGTCCGCCTCTTTGAGCGCAAGCACGTCGTTTACGCCGTCACCCGTCATAGCGACGGTATGTCCTGCCTTTTTGAGCGCCTTGACAAGCATAAGTTTTTGGTCGGGCAAAACTCTTCCGAAAATGGTGTATTTGGTCGCCGCCTCATACACTTCCTCTTCCGTTGTGAGTGTGGACATATCAATGATATTGTCGCAATCTTCCAAGCCTGCGCGCATAGCCACCGCACGCACGGTTTGCGGATTGTCGCCCGATATAACCTTAACCGTAACGCCCTCTTGCTTGAAGAATCTGAGCGTATCGGGAGCCTCGTCCCTAATTTTGTCCGTAATATATACGAAACTCTCAAGTTTAAGCGATTTTGGCAATTCGTTGTCGCCGAACTTGTTTTTCGACGATGCGATTACCATAACGCGATAGCCCTTTTGCGCCATTTCGTCGGTGGTGTGTTCAAGGGCTTTGGTCTTTTTCTTGAATACGAACTCTGGCGCGCCTATGACGTACGATACGCCGTCTATTCTTGCGCCCGACCACTTGCGTTGAGAGGAGAAGGGGACGATTTGTTCCGCCTCGCCCGTCGCCTCCACGTCTTGCACGTACGCGCGCAAAGCGTTTATCGTGGCGTTGTCGTCGCTGAGTGCGCTCGTCACGTTCTTAATAATCTGTTTTATCTGTTCTTCGTCGCGATTTTTGCTCGGCTCTATGCCGTTCACGTCCATAGTGCCTTCCGTAATAGTACCCGTTTTGTCGAGGCAAAGCACGTCAACGCGCGCCAAAGTTTCCACGCAATAGAGGTCTTGCGCAAGCGTTTTGTGGCGTGAAAGTCGAATGACGCTCACGCAAAATACGGTAGAGGAGAGCGCAACAAGTCCCGACGGAATCATACCGATGACCGTTGCAATCGTTCCAAGCACGGTTGAAGAGAGGTGTTTGCTGATTTTGTAGCCGAGAAGGGTGGTGATGATTTTTTCCGCGTCCTCGGGATTCTTTTGCAAGAAGAATTTGATGCAGAACAGCAAAATTCCCATCGGAACGATAATGGACGCCATCACCTTTACGATAAGCATAAGAGAACGCCAGATTTCGCTGTTCGGCTTTTTGAAATACTTTGCGCCTGCGCTGATTTTGGACACGAAATTGTCCATACCCACGTGTTCCACCTGCGCTTTTGCATTGCCCGACACCACGAAACTTCCCGACATAATCTCGTCGCCAACGTTTTTGAGTATGGAATCAGGCTCGCCCGTAATAAGGCTTTCGTTGACCTCGATAGAGCCTTCCGTCACGATAGCGTCTGCGCAAATCTGACTTCCGCTCGCAAGCAACGTTATATCGTCCAAAACGATGTCTTTTATGGCGATTTCCTTTTCCTCTCCGTCACGGAGTACGGTTGCCTTTGGCGCAGATAGCAAGGAAAGTTTGTCAATCGTGCGCTTTGCACGCAGTTCTTGGAAAATACCCACCAAAGCGTTGAAAATAATGAGCAACATAAAACTGAAATTGCCCAAAACCGTCAGCGGACTCTCGCCTGCATCGACGAAGAAGAATATAAGCACCGCAAGCAGTATGAATACGAAATTGAAAAACGTTACGATATTTTCACGCAAAATTTGCGCCACGCTCTTGGTTTTTACGTTTTGGTCGCCGTTTATCTTGCCTTGCGCAATGCGCTCGTCAACCTGCGCTTGCGTAAGTCCATTTTCAACGTCTGTTACAAAGCGAGGCTCTTGCGCACTCTCGTCCGATTGCGCCTCGCCGCTTTCGGCGGATTGTACTTCGGCGTTTTTCTCTTGCGAGGGTATAGCAAAATCGGGCGATTTTACGTCGTCCTTGATTTGCTCGCCTTGCACCGTTTCGGATGTCGAGTCGCTATCTTCTATGACTTCGCTCTCGACGTAATCGACGTCTTGCGTAGTTTTTTTACGTTTTTTAGAGGGGGTTGGCATTCTCCGTCGTCCCTTTGCGATGGTTCGCACACGTTAAATATTATAAAGTATTATAACATAACTATAAAATATTACAATACAAAATATCCGCTTTTAGCGGCTTTTGTGCCTGATTTTTTGAATAAACGCAAATTTTTGAGCATATATTTTGCGTATGAAAAGAAAAATTGTGTTGATTTCGGTTGCAATACTCGTCGTTATATGCACTCTTGCATGCTTTGTTGCTTGCAACAAAAACAAAAAACAAGAACAGTCCGACAACGTATCGAGACTCACCGAGGCGTACTACGCAGGCGAGAGCGCATCCTTTGCCGTATCCGTGGAAAAGGGCAGAAGAGAAAAGAACTTTATCGCAGACGGCACGGCAACGGACGTTGTTGATTTTTGCGAGATAAATATCCAACCTCTCAAAACCAACGAATACGAAAAAATCACCTACGTTTTGAGCGGACAAGACAGCACGATTTCGGGCGAGTTGACAGGCGGAACTTTCGGTGAATTTACGGCATCTATCGCACTCGATTTCGTTCCCGACAAGATTACGGTATCGGCAGAAAAGGAGCAAAGCGAGATTGATTTATGCTCCGTACTTGAGGGTGCGCTCACGTCGCAAGACGTTATAAATATTGCCAAAAAAGAGTTCAAAGACAAGATTGACGCCGAGTATTCCGAGGGTAAAGCCGACCGTGAAATTTACGTCAAACTCATCACCGCCGACCGCACCAATTATTACTATTACGTTTCCTTCATCGGCGACGGCACGGACTACTGGGCAATGCTCGTAGATATCAAGACAGGCGCAATCGTATCCAAAAAGTAAAAATATAGCGTTAGAAGTAGGAAAACAAAGACAAACCGCCGACTTTTTCATCGGCGGTTTGTCTATATTTTTTGTGATGTGTGGCAACGAGTTATTTTTTAATTGCTTGCGACATTGCGGTTGCCATTTGTGCAGCCTGTTCTTGCAAACGATCTTGTTCAAACAATTCCATTTGAGTAAATACTGCCTTTTTGAATTCTTCCGGCTTTTTGATTCCGTAGAACTTGACCGGCTCCGAACCTGCGGTTTCGATTTTCACCGTTCCGTATTTGAAAATTTTACCCATTAATCCGCTTGAAACAGTTACGTTTTGAATTTTGTTCAACGAACTCGTAATAGAGTGTGTGCGGATTAAACCAACCTTACCGATAACTCTTTTGTTGGTGATTGCAAGTTCCGATGTCAAAAAACTGATAAAGTGCGGAAAAACCGCAATAAACGATTTTTTTGCTTTCAAAACGACTTTTTCGTTTTTTGTTAAATTCTTTTCTGCATAGTTGCTCATTATTTTGTCCTCCGTTTGGGTTTGTTAAATTGATTATAATGTAAGAATTCTTAAATGTCAAGAATAAATGTAAGAATTCTTATATGCTAAAACCATGAAAGACAATCTCATCGGCAAATCTATCAAGGAAAATCGTATAGCGCAAGGTTATACGCAAAAGCAACTTGCACAAAAAATCGGCGTAACCCACGCCGCAATCAGTTATTGGGAAAACGGCGTAAATATCCCCAACGTTAAAGACTGTTGGCTTATTGCCGACGCACTCGATATAACGATAGACGAGTTGGTGGGGCGTTATACCGACACAAAATAAAATACAAAATTTTCCACTACTTGCGCTACGCTGGATTGTTACGTCACTTTGTTTCTCACAATGACAATAGGGTGGGAACACCCACACCTGAACACCAATCTTCCTTATGTCATTCCGAGCGTAAGCGTGGGAATCTAGGCGCAAGCCGCACACACCAAGCAAGCGATATAGCAAAACTGTGGCAGGAGTATTTATCCCTGCTTGAACTGATAGCGTGTATCGGTTGCTTGGTTAAGAGCAATAAGGCTAGCGTGGAGTTAGACAATGAACTTGTGAGTTGTCTTTGCCACAGCGACGACTTTTGCGATTATCACTGCACGAAGTGCAATATCACTGCGCCTATGGCGCACACGCCAAAAAAAAACGCTCTCGAAAGAGCGTTTTTTATTTTTGTATCAAAGTAATTAGTTGAACAAATCCTTGAAAGCTTTGCCGAATTTGACGACCGGTGCTTTGCTTGCTGCGATCGTGATGGGTTGCTTTGTGAGAGGATTGAAACCTTGTCTTTCCGCTTTTTCTTTGATTTCGTAGGAACCGAAGTTTGCGATTGCGACTTTGTCGCCTGCCTTCAATGCTTCTGCGATGACTGCGGTATATGCGTCAACTGCTGCCGTTGCGTCTTTGATGGAAAGATCAGCTTTTGCTGCCACTGCTTTGATAAATTCTGTTTTGTTCATATTAGACCTCCTTGGGGTTATGCTGACATTATAGAGTATAAACGCCCCGATTGCAATACCTTTTTTAATATTTGCCACTAAATAGAGGAATTATAAGCAAATTTTAAGATTTACAGCCGAGTATTTATACAAATGTATCGATATTTTGTCACCGATTTGTCAAAAATAGAGCCGTGAGCGGCGAAAAGACAAACGGAAGTAGCGCAAAAATGCAGAGAATTTGCCCAAAACGTAAGTGATAATAGGCGCAAATGACAGGGCAGAGGTTAAAAATCGCGCATTTCAAAATCGCAAACTTGTCTTGTATTTGACAATATAGGATATTTGTATAGTTTACTCACTTACTTTTGGTATTTACAACCTGCGCGAGGTTTGATATAATTTTAGTAATGAAAAAACAACTTTTTGGAGGTAAATTATGGCAAACGGCTACGGCATTTCCAAATGGGAAGACGCAAAGCAAATCAATAAAGAATTGAAGAATTTGACAGACCAACCTATTTATTGTGTGTCTGAGGAAAATCTCAAACAAATTTTGGAACATTTCAACACCAAATGTGCAAAATCCAAAGAGATTACCACCGAGGCGAAGAAGTATATCCCGGGCGGCGTTCAACACAACCTCGCTTTCAACTTCCCCTTCCCGATGTGTATGGAAAAAGCCGAAGGCGCATATTTGTACGACCGTGACGGCAATCAATACATTGACTTCCTTCAAGCAGGCGGCCCGACGATTTTGGGCAGCAATTTCCCTGCGGTAAAAGAAAAAGTGTTCGAACTCCTCAACACTTGCGGTCCCGTAACAGGTCTTTTCCATGAAGGCGAACTCCTCCTTGCAAAGAAGATTAACGAATTGA
The DNA here is from genome assembly GCA_002297185.1 of Christensenella sp. UBA767. Lineage (GTDB taxonomy): Bacteria > Bacillota > Clostridia > Christensenellales > CAG-917 > CAG-475. Next base: position 6,400 of record DBJV01000052.1, on the reverse strand, counting down.
TGCCTGCTTGCGAAATGTTCCGTATGCTCGGCTCAGGTACTGAGTCCGTTATGGCAGCAATCCGCGTGGCACGTTGCGCAACCAAGAAAAAACGCGTCATCAAAGTCGGCGGCGCATATCACGGCTGGTCGGATCAAATGGTCTATGGCCTCAAGATCCCCGGCAGCAGACAATTCCTTGAATCTCACGGCATCCCCGGATCCTACAAGACCACGGACGAAGTCAGACCCAACGACCTCGGTATGCTCGAGGCAATGCTCAAACGCAACGTCGCAAAGGGCGGCACGGCAGCAGTTATCGTAGAACCCGTCGGACCCGAATCCGGTACTCGTCCCATCGATTTCGATTACAACGAGAAAGCAAGAATCCTTGCCAAGAAATACGGTGCATTGTTCATCTTCGACGAAGTCGTCACAGGTTTCAGAGTCGGCGTACACGGCGCAGCAGGTTATTTCTTCGGCGACAAATACAAAGTTGACGACACCCCCGTATTCATCGACGGCAAGCCGTGGATCATCCAAGACAAGAAACTCGTTGACGGCAAAGTTGTCAAATTCAAACGCCAAGGCACGGGCAGAGATATGTATCCTGACCTCACCGTGTTCGGCAAAATCGTTGCCGGCGGCTATCCTTCCGCAGGCGGCGTAGGCGGCAAGAGAGAGTACGTCAGCCTCATGGCAGCAGGTCTTGCAGGTATGGGCAAGAAAGCGTACGTCGGCGGCACGCTCGCAGCAAACCCGCTTTCCTCTTACGCAGGATACGTTGCGATTTGCGAAATCGAGAAGAACAACGCTTGCGAAATCGCAGGTCGTGCAGGCGATCGTCTCGCAGCAGGTCTCAAACAACTCATCAAGAAGTACAACCTCCCGTACGTCGTTTACAACCAAGGCTCCATCGTTCACCTCGAATGCACGGGCGCAATGAGCTATGACTTCAGCAACATGAGCTTGCTCGGCTCCGTCATCCCGATGCTCAAGAAGAAACCCGAGATGCTCCGCAGAAAGGTCGCTATGGAACAAATGGGCGCAGCGTATATGGCAAACGGTATCGTTACACTCGCAGGCAGCCGTCTCTACACCTCAATGGCAGATACGGACGAGATCATCGACGAGGCACTCCGTCGTTTCGACAACGTGTTCAAGAACGTCGTAAAATGCGAAGACGCATCCAGATTTGAAAAATAATCGATAAAGCGTTGGCGCACAATTGTGCGCCAACATTTTTATGTTTGCTTTTTTTGCAATGTTTGATATAATATTGCAGAAGGCAATAATATATCATTGCAAAAAGTAGTTTTAGGAGAATAGTATGAACGAATTGATTGTTTCCAACATCAACAAATACGCCCGTATGCTTGCGGAGAAGAAGTATTTGCAAAGCGGTTTCATAGCGGTCAAAGAAGATGACGGCATCGTCATCACAAAGCCGAGAATAGATTATTCCGACGTCAAAGAAGACGACGTCGTGTTCGTCAATGACAAGAACATCGAAAGCTTGGAAGGCAACTTCCGCGCTGCAGCGGTGATTTTGTTCTGCGCAATCCGCCAAGACAAGAAGGCAGGCGCGGCGGCAATCGTAGATAGCGACAGCACAGTCGAGTTCTCAAAGAAGAGAAAGACCATCATGCCCATCCTCGACGATTTGGCACAAGTTTGCGGCGTATCCATCAAATGCGCAGGCAAGAACGTCGCCTCCGACGTCGTAGCGGCACTCAGCGGACAACGCAACGCATGCTTGCTCCCCGAGGCAGGCGCAGTCGTTACGGGACGTACTCTTGACGAAGTGTTCACGGCAACTCTCGTCCTTGACAAAGCTTGCAACATCGAGCTTTTGACGGAAAGCAAGGGCGGCACTCAACATATGGGCGCACTCGACGCTTTGCTCGAACACGTCGTGTTCAAACTCAAATATTCCAAGACCAACCAAAAACAACAAAAAGCCGCAGAGAGCGGTGAGGCTGCGCAAGCAGAGGAAAAACAATCCGCAGTCGTCAACGACGAAGATAAGAAGATAGCACAAGACATCAAGGACGCAGGCGAGAGATTGCTTGACGAAAACCTCGTCCAAGGCACTTGGGGCAACATCGCAGTCCGCATTGACGACCAATATATGTTTGCAACTCCGTCCGGCATCGATTACGTGATGCTTAAGCCCGAGCAAATGGCAAAGGTCAATATGGAAACTCTTGAATGGACAGGCACCAACAAAGCCACCAGCGAAAAGGGCATCCACGCAATCTTGATGAAGAACGACAAGAATATCAACGCCACAATCCACACCCATCCGTTCTACGGTTGCGCACTTGCGGCAATGTGCAAGACCTTGCCCGTTCCCGAGAAATATCAAGACGTTCTCGGCAAAGAGATTCCTTGCGCCAAGGCAGCACTTCCCGGCACAGGCTCTCTCGTCAAAAACGTTGCAGCCGCAATCGGCGATGCACCTGCATGCTTTATGGGACATCACGGCGTAATCGTAAGAGGCAAAGACCTTGACGACGCATTTGCAATCTGCAGAGCCCTCGAGGACGCTTGCCGCGATTACCTCACGGAAGAGAACTAATTGAAAAACAACGATTAAAAAAAGCACACTTCGGTGTGCTTTTTTCTTAGTGATATTGCAACTTCGTTGCAGTGATATTTGCGCAAAGCGCAAGTGATATTTTTTGCTTACGCAAAAAGTGATATTGCACCTGCGGTGCAGTTATGGAATATTCCAATTATTCCTTATGTCATTCCGCCAATGTCGAGTGAGGAAACTTGCTTGCAAGGGTTTTCGAACGACGATATTTTTGAAGTGATTGAATTTGCATTTATGCAAATATAAGCCGTAGGCTTGCGCTATCAGCGCGCAATCACCGTGGAGCAACGAATGTTGCGACGTGGTAATCCAGCCGTAGGCGCAATTGGAGAAATAGAAAAGAGCGAGATTATCTCGCTCTTTTTGTGTTGTTTTAGGCGCAAGTTGTTATTCAACGCTTTGAGTATCTTCCGCAATTTCTTCTGCAACTTTTTCAGCCTCTTGCAATTCTTGTTCCGAAGTTTCAACGCTTTCTTCTGCTTGAGTTTCCTCTTGAGCGTTTTCTTCTTTCACTTCGCTGTCTTGATTGATTTCAATGTCGGAATTTGCAATTTCTTCAAGGTGCGCAGTCTCTTCTTGCGCTTTTTGTTTTTTCTTCTCACGCACGACTTGCAAAATGCCGAAGATTGCGCAGAGTGCGATACCGACAAACAAGTATGCAGAGCCGGGGTTGAGATTGAGTACGCCAAGCACGATAGAAAGCACCACGATGATTGCGAGAGGGAACACCGCAAGTTTGATGTTCTTCACAACGTACTTTCCGCCGAGCGAGCCGAAGAGTGCGTAAACGACGCAAGTGAACGCAGGGATAATCCATTCGTTTTCTACGATTTTGCTTTGCAAGTTGCTCACAGCAAGGATAAGCACGAACACTGCTATGATAAGCGTCGTTACGAGGGTGCTCGTTGCAACCGAGAGGGTAGATACCACTTCGTTTTCTTCCGTGCCGAGTTTCGTTCCGCAAATCTCTTGTGCCTTAACGACGCAAGGAATTTTGAGGTTGGAAAGGTTGCCGGTGATAAAGGCAAGGTATGCGCTGTTCGTTCCGAGCATCGGGGAGTAAATAATCGGCTCGAAAACGCCCGACAAGAAGTTGATGAGGAAGGGGATAATAACCGCCGTTGAACCTAAAACGGTCATATCGGGTTTTACGTCGTAGTAAAGGCAGATCGTAGTAGGCACCGCAAAGAACACGATAAGAGCGGCAAACATCCAGATTTTGCCTATGATATGCGATTTGAGGTTGTAATCCATAGAAACTTTAACTCTTTCTTTAGCCATAATTCACCTCGTCAAGCGGACAATGCCCAGCCGTATTTGTGTGCGCAGTAACTGATAACGCCCACTACGAACATAGCGATAAGCATAGATACGGGAGTGGAGAAACTATCCAGCCACTTCCAGTTTGCCTTGTTGATAAGCACGTCGCAGACGTACATACAAAGCATAGCCACGATAACCGCAATAAAGTTGTACCAGTTATTTATAAATTTGATGCCGCCCGTAATCGTTGCGATACTCATTGCGAGATATCCGATAACCATACCGATAAAGGACACTTGGAACACGAGATCGCCAATATTCACGCCGCCTTTCTTCGTTCCGCCACCTGTGGTTTTGCTCATGAGTTTTCCGATTTTTGGTTGGTACAAGCGATAGAAGAAGAGAACTTCCACGCCGCCGCTCATGATTGCAATCGTCATAATCATAGCCATCGTCGCAAAGTCTTGCGCAGTCATACCGCGAGCAATCAACGCTGCCATTGAATCCTTTGTAAGACCGGTAGCAACTGCGTCCGCCATTTGCGTTTCGTATTGAAGAGAACCGACAACCGAAAGTCTTATTGCAGGGAAAGCAATTCCCAGCGTGCCGATAAGCGTAACCACGCCCAGCGCAATGCCGAGACCGGGGAGTATAGAGAAGGTTGCCGAAGTCGTGATGACCTTTTTGATTTTGTCGGATGCAATGCCCAGTTGTTTTGCTCTTTTGAGCGCAGTCAGCATATAGTACAGCGACAGCGACACCACGAATGCGAGTACGATGCCGTAAAGTATGTACATAATAGGACTGTTGAGATTGAATTCTCTCGCCCCTATTGCGTTTGCAAACATAAGCAGTCTCCTTTTAACGTTATTATAATAATATAAAACAAGTATAAACCACATATGCCGTTTTGTCGATTGTTTTTTTCTTGCGGATAGACAATTAAGGCGGCGGCGCATAATCGTTGCTCAAAGTTGTTGATTATAAAAAAGAATGGTGTTAAAATAAATATATCAATCGGAAGTAGTAGGGGATTGCGCGTTAAGTGCCGTGCGAACGTGGGGTGTCGGCGGACGAAGGGTTTTCCCGCGGTGCAATGCTCACTCCAGACTTCACATATTACCGAAAGGTTTTTTGCGAGTACTTCCCGAAGAGGTGCTTTTTGTTTTATCAAGAGGCAATTGACTATATCAAGAATATAGAGAGGTCAGGCTCGGATTACGGCTTGGAGCGTATGCGAGAACTTTTGGCGTTGCTCGGCAATCCCGACGAAAAACTCAAATTCGTACACGTCGCAGGCACCAACGGCAAAGGCTCGGTCACGGCGTATCTCACAAGCGCGCTAAAAGAGGCAGGGTACAAGGTCGGCACCTACAATTCCCCCTCCGTTTTCTGCTACAACGAAAGATGGCTCATAGACGGCAATCCCCTTTGCGACGAGGACGTTGCACGCTATATGACGATTGTCAAAGAGTGTATAGACAGTGAAAAACAACTCCGCTCGGCGTTCGGACTTTCAGATTTCAATCCCACCGCATTCGAGATAGAGACGGCAATCGCAATGCTCGCATTTTACGATAAGGAATGCGCCGTATGCATTCTTGAAGTCGGTCTCGGCGGAAGATGGGATGCAACCAACGCAATATCTCAAAAAGAACTTGCGATCATCACGTCCATAGGTCTCGACCATTGTGCGATTTTGGGCGATACGCTAGGCAAAATTGCAAGCGAAAAAGCGGCGATAATCAAGAAAGATTGCGTAACGATAGAGCAGTGCGACGAGGTGATGAAAGAGATTTATCATCCCCACGTATTCGACGAAAACGGCAAGAGAATAGATATAAACGCCAACGTGATTTTGTGCAAAAAAGCAAGACTTATAGAGCAAAATCTTGACGGTCAAACCTTTGAATACGACGGCAAAATCTACCGCATTTCAATGCTCGGCGCACACCAACTCGTAAACGCATCCATAGCAATTTGCGCCCTTCAAACGCTTAGAGAAAAGCATTGGAACATACCCGACGAGGCAATTCAAAAAGGACTTGCAAAGACCGTTTGGCATGCACGCTTTGAGGTTGTAAAAAACGCAAAAGAGCAGTTTAACGTATCAATTCCGCAAGATAAAGTGCTTGTTTTTGACGGTGCGCACAATCCGCACGGTGCCGCGACTCTTGTAAACGCAATCAAAGATTTGTTCGCAAGCAAGCGTGTACACTTGGTTATGGGCATGCTCAGAGACAAGGACGCAGACGGCGTATGTTCGCTTGTCTGTCCGCTCGCAAAAAGGGTTAGCGTGGTTACCCCCACGTCCCCAAGAGCATTGGATAAAAGCGACCTTAAAAAAGTAACAAGCAAGTATTGCGAAAATTGCGACGAGCAAGATAGCGTAAAGGTCGGCGTGCAAAACGCACTTAACGGCGATTGCGACGTCGTAATCCTTTGCGGATCACTCACACTTTTCTCTGATATGCAGAGTGATACTTATTAACGGAATGTGCTTATTCGAAGACGTGACCTCGAGCCGCAGGGCGGCGAGCGCATCGAGCGCCAAGCTTGA
>DBJV01000058.1 GCA_002297185.1 Christensenella sp. UBA767 | reverse complement strand
TCCTTACAAGCACGAAGTGCGTACACACCAAGCAAGCGATATAGCGAAACTGCGGTAGGAGTTTTTATCCCTCTCAATCTGATAGCGTGTATCGGTTGCGCGGTTAGCAAGAGCAATAAATCTAGCGTGGCTGAGGCAATGCGCTGGGGTGCGTGTTGCCGTTGCCACAGCGACGATTTTTGCTCAGTTCGCTTTTATGATATTTACAACGCTTTTATGATATAACCACTTCCAAAAATGACATAATTTAGCCCCAAAATTAACATAATTTTTGTGCATTTTTTTTGCGTTTTTTATGTTAAAAAATGGCAAAAAACCGTCATAATTTTGGCGGGTTTTTATATGCGTTGAACGAAAAAATCTGTCGGATTTTAATTTGTCTTTTCAAAAATTCATTTCAACTTCACATCGATTATTGGACGTTGATCGAGGCGTAAAATTGCTTTGGAGTTATGCCGTATTCGTTTTTGAAAGCGCGGAAAAAATGAGTGTAATCGGAAAATCCGCACTTCAAATATACCTCGGTTACGGGGTAGCCTTGCTCAATGTATTGCTTTGAGAGAACGAGGCGTTTTTTGAGTATATAACGGTGCGGTGAAGTGTTGGTGTTTTCCTTGAAAACGTGCGCAAAATAGTATTTGTCAACGAACAGCGCAGAGGCAATCGCGTCGAGGGACAAATCCTCGGTTATATGCTCTGAAATGTAGTCAATTGCCTTGGTTACGCAGGCGTTATTCTTGCCATATACGGCAAAATCGTCGGCATTTTGCAGGAAATATTGTCCCAAAAGCACTAGTAGTGACTTTATTCGCTCTTCGTTTTCGATATCGTAGCCGAAAGCGTCCTCTTGCGAGTGGGAAACGCCGTCCAACATATGCCGAATTTTGTCGGAAATCACGGCGTTGCGCACCAAAAACGCATTGTGCGCGGAGGCTTGCAAAAAGCAAGTATTCAGATCGGTTTTTTGGGTGGAAATGCGCCGTAAATAGCGTTGATTCAGCCACAAAACGATGCGTTCGTACGTCTCTGCAGAGTCTTTTATGTCGAGTTGGTGAAGTTTGCTCGGCGGTATCAAAAGCACGTCGCCGGGGCGTAAAACGTACTTGCAATCCTCGATAATGTACGTTGCAGAGCCTTGCAAAAAGAAATAGACTTCGGAAAAATCGTGAGAGTGCATCTCAACCGTTTTGAAGTCCTTGTCCTTTTTGTGATGCACCTCAAACGTTGAGGTGCTCATCTGCTGATTTTCGTATTTATCGCTATTCATACATATATAATAAGATAAAATAGCAAGATTTGCAAGTAAAAAAACAATAATCGGGGTTTACTATGCAAAAATTGGGTGGTAAAATTATAATCAATAAGGAGTGTGAAAGATGAGTTTTTTTGACGATAACCTTTTACTTTCAGGGGATACGGCGCGAAAAATCTATGACGAAATCGCGTATCTTCCCATAATCGACTATCATTGTCATCTCAACGAAGAAGAAATCAAAAACGACAAGCATTTTTCCGATATCGGCGAATTGTGGCTGTCGGGCGACCACTACAAATGGCGTGCAATGCGACTTTGCGGAGTGGATGAAAGCTATATCACGGGCAACCGTTCGTATGAAGAAAAATTCTATAAATACGCCGAGATTATGCCCAAACTTATAGGCAATCCGCTATATTATTGGACGCATATGGAACTCGTGCAAATTTTCGGCATAACCGAGCCTTTGAACAAGGACAGCGCAAGCAGAATTTATCAAAAAGCCAACGAAGTTTTGAAAGACCTCAGCGTACAAAAATTGCTGCAAAAATTCCGTGTGGAATACGTCGCGACGACGGACGATCCGTTTTCCGATCTTCACAATCACGGAGATTTTGCAGGCACGAAAGTGCGCCCGACTTTCCGTCCCGACAGATGCTTTGCAGAGGGCGTGGACAAGGCGACGCTAAACGAGAGATTTGACTATTTCGTATCCAAAGGTTGCAAGATTGCAGACCACGGATTTGACAACTTCGATGACACGCAAAACCTCGAATGGCTCATTGAAAAGTGCTATGAAAAGGGCGTCGTATTGCAACTGCATTTCGGCACTTTCCGCAACATAAATTCAAAGGCGTTCGAGCAAATAGGGCGTGACAGCGGCTTTGACGTATTTAGAGATTTCGTGGCGACGGATAAGCTTGCCGCACTTCTCGACAAGATGAACGCAAAACTCGGCGGACTTCCCAAAATCGTACTTTATCCGCTCAACGACGCATGTTTAAGAGCCGTTTGTGCAATTTCGGGTGCTTTCCCCAACGTGCTTGTCGGTGCTGCGTGGTGGTTTAACGATACAGTTTGCGGCATCAACAGACAACTTGAAACCGTGTCCGAATACGCCGTGCTTGGCACAAATCTCGGCATGCTTACGGACAGCAGGTCGTTCAGTTCCTACGTGCGTTTTGACTTCTATAGAAGGATTCTTGCGTCCTTTATCGCAAACAAAGTGGATAAGGGAGAATACGACGAAAATAGCGCAATCGCACTTGCAAAAGACATTGCATACAACAACGTCAAGGAGGCACTTGCTTTATGAAAATGACTTTCCGTTGGTATGGCGAAAAGGATTGCATTCCGCTCGATTATATCAAGCAAATTCAAGGTATGAGCGGTGTGGTTACTGCCGTTTACGATACTCCCGTGGGCGAGGTTTGGGATATAGCGAAACTCCAAAGACTTAAAAAACTCTCAAACGACGCAGGACTTGAAATGGAAGTTATAGAGTCCGTACCCGTACACGAGGATATCAAACTCGGAAAACCCTCTAGAGACAAATATATCGAGGCGTACAAGCAAAATATCGTCAACTGCGGAAAAGTTGGCGTGAAATGCATTTGCTACAACTTTATGCCCGTGTTCGACTGGTTGCGTACAGACCTTTATTATAAGCATAAAGACGGTGCGACTTCGCTTGCATACGACCATGCAAAACTGCTTGCACTTGATCCCAAAAACCTGCATTTGCCGGGTTGGGATGAAAGTTATTCGGCAGACGAACTCAATGCGCTCCTCGAAGAATACAAGGGCGTAACGCACGAGAAGTTGTTTGAAAATCTCGTGTATTTCCTCAACGCGATTATGCCTGCTTGCGACGAGGCAGGCGTAAATATGGCAATTCACCCCGACGATCCGCCGTGGGATATGTTCAATTTGCCGAGAATTATTTGCAAAGAAGATGATTACGACAAGTTGTTTGCGGCTGTGCCTAATAAACATAACGGCATAACGTTCTGCACGGGCAGCCTCGGCGCAGGCAGATTTAACGATTTGCCAAAAATGGCGGCAAAGTACGCAGACAGAATTTATTTTGCACACCTTCGTCAACTCAAATACGACGGCGATATAAACTTTTACGAAAACGGACATCAGACCGCTTGCGGCAACGTTGACGTGTATGCGATTGTCAAGGCTCTCGTAGAAAACGGATTTGACGGTTACGTCCGTCCCGACCACGGCAGAAACGTGTGGGGCGAGGACGCAAAACCCGGATACGGACTTTTTGACAGAGCAATGGGCGCATGCTATCTTACGGGGCTTTTCGAGGCGGTTGAAAAAGATATTAAAGGAGAACAAAAATGAGCGTTCCTTTCAAAGTTGATTTATCAAATAAAATAGTGGCAATCACGGGCGCAGGCGGCGTTATTTGTTCGGAATTTGCACGTGCGCTTGCAGAATGCGGCGCAAAAGTCGCGCTCCTCGACATAAACTACGACGCGGCAAACGCCGTAGCGGAGAAAATAGGCGACAACGCTTTTGCACTCAAGTGCAATTGCCTCGATAAAGAGGACATTTTCAGAGCCAAAGCCGCAATCAACGCAAAGTGGGGAGCGGTGAATTTTCTCATCAACGGCGCAGGCGGAAACAATCCCAAAGCCACCACGGACAACGAGTATATGACTCCGACGACGGAAGGAGTAAAGGACTTCTTTTCGCTGGAAGAGAGCGGGCTTAAATTCGTCTTTGACCTCAACATAACCTCTGCGTTTTTGGTGACGCAAGTGTTTGCAAAAGATATGGTCAAGACGGGCGGAAACATCATCAACATTTCGTCCATGAACGCATTTACGCCGCTCACCAAAATCCCTGCGTACAGTGCGGCAAAGGCAGGCATTTCAAACTTTACGCAATGGCTGTCCGTACACTTTGCGCCTTGCAATATCCGTTGCAACGCAATAGCGCCGGGATTTTTCGTAACCAACCAAAACAGAACGCTTTTGTTCAATCAAGACGGCACGCCGACTGCCAGAACGGGCAAAATCCTCAACGCAACGCCTATGCGCAAATTCGGTGAAATAAGCGACCTTATCGGCTGCTTGTTGTGGCTTGCAGACGACAAAGCGAGCGGCTTTGTGACGGGCGCGGTTATCCCCGTTGACGGCGGTTTCTCTGCATATAGTGGGGTGTGATATGAAACAAGTTATTCCCGTAGTCGTAATCAACGACGCAAAAGACACCGTGGATATCCTCTCAAAATTGAGAGAAGGCGGTATAAACTGCGCTGAAATAACTTTCCGCACCGCTTGCGCAAAAGAGGCTATCGAGATTGGCGTGAAGGCGTTTGAAGATATGAATATCGGCGCAGGCACGGTCATCAATCTCGAGCAGGCAAAAAGTGCGGTCGAGGCAGGCGCGAAATTTATCGTGTCGCCCGGCTTTTCCGACGAAGTGGCACGCTATTGCATAGACAATAATATTCCGTATTATCCCGGTTGCGTAACTCCCACCGAGATTATGCGCGCGCTCTCGTATGGGCTTAATATAGTCAAGTTTTTCCCTGCAGGCGTTTATGGCGGGCTTAAGGCAATGAAAGCACTTGCCGCACCGTTTCCGCAAATCAAATTCATTCCCACCGGCGGAGTTGACGCGAGCAATCTCAAAGAATATCTCGATTTCGACAAGGTGTATGCCGTTGGCGGATCGTTTATGATGAAAGGCGATATAGTAGAAAATTGCAAGGAGATCGTAAGAATATGCGAGTTGTGACTTTTGGTGAATTGATGTTGCGTTTGCAACCTGAAAACTATTTGCGTTTCGTGCAAGCGGATAGGCTTGAATCCACCTTTGGAGGAGCGGAGGCAAACGTTGCCGTATCGCTTGCCAACTTCGGAGTTGACGCTGCGTTCGTTAGCAAACTTCCAAAGCACGAAATAGGTCAGTGCGCAGTCAATTCTTTGCGTAAATTCGGCGTGGATACGTCGCTTGTGCAAAGAGGCGGTGACAGAGTGGGTATATATTACTGCGAAAAGGGCGCAAGCCAACGTCCGAGCAAGGTTATATACGACAGGGCAGGCAGCGCAATCGCAACGGCAATGCCATCCGATTTCAATTGGGAAATTATATTCAGAAACGTTGAATGGTTCCACTTTACGGGTATAACGCCTGCACTCAGCGATACGATGGCAAGCATAGTTTTGCAAGCGGTCAAGAGTGCGAAAGAAAAGGGAATCACCGTGTCTTGCGACCTCAATTTCCGCAAAAAACTTTGGAGCAAGGAAAAGGCAAACGAAGTTATGAGCGAGATTTGCAAGTACGTTGACGTGTGCATCGCAAACGAAGAGGACGCAAAAGACGTGTTCGGCATAGAGGCGGAAAACACGGATATCGAGAGCGGAAAACTCAATGAAGAGGGTTACGTTTCCGTGGCGAAACAACTCACCGACAAGTTTGGATTCAAGGCGGTTGCAATCACTTTGCGTGAGAGCATCAACGCCAACGACAACAATTGGTCGGGTATGCTCTACACGGGCGGTCAAGCGTTTTTCAGTAAGAAATACGCCGTGCATATCGTGGATAGAGTGGGCGGCGGAGACAGTTTCGGCGCAGGCTTGATTTACTCGATGCTCAACGGCGAATACGCGCAAGACGCAATAGAATTTGCGGTGGCGGCAAGTTGCCTAAAACACTCCGTCGAGGGCGATTACAATATGGTGTCCGTGGATGAGGTAAAGGCTCTTGCAAACGGAAACGCAAGCGGAAGAGTGCAACGATAAGCAATAAAACGCTGTCGTTTTTATAAATAACGAAGAGGTTGATATTTATGGGCAAAATTACAATATCGGGGTTTTATGATGAGATAAGCGGCAAATTAAGTACCCAAATCGGCGTTTTGCACGAATTGGGCGAGACTTATATGTGTCCGAGAAACGTGGACGGAAAGAATATTGCCGACTATACGCTCGAAGAGTTCAAAGAGAAAATTTACCCCGTTCTCAAAAAGGAAAACGTGCGATTTTCTTCAATCGGTTCGCCGATAGGAAAGGTGGGTATCGATGATGAGGAAGGTTGGGAAAAACAAAAGAAACAACTTGCCGAACTCGTCAAAATCGCTCAGCTTATGGAGTGCAAATACATCCGTGTGTTCTCGTTCTTCTACGGCGACAAAGCACCCGAGGAATGCTCGAAGAAAGTCGTTGCAAGGCTCAAAGAGATGATTGCAATCGTCAAGGGCAGCGGAGTGAAACTTCTGCACGAGAACGAGAAAAAGGTGTATGGCGACGTGCCTCAAAGAGTGCTTGAAATTTACCGCGCCATAAACGACGAGGACTTTGTGCTGTGCTTTGACGCGAGCAACTACGTGCAATGCGACGTCAATCCCAAAGAGGCTTTCGATATGCTCAAAGACTACGTGGTTTATTACCATATCAAAGACTGCTCCAAATATAAAGTGGAAGTGCCTGTCGGAACGGGCGAGGGATGCTACACCTACATTTTGAGCCAACTCAAAGCGCGCGGATACGAAGGATTTATGACGCTCGAGCCGCATACTTTCAAATATGCGGTTATGAAACCGCTGGTGTATTTCGTGCCGTTCGTGAAGTTCGGTATGAAAGACTACTTCAAGGCGTTTAGACTCATCGACAAGAAGATGGGCAGAAATTATTTTGCTTGCGCATCGAGAAAACAAGTTTTCTTGTGGCAATACAACAATCTTAAAAAATTACTCGCAGAGGTGAAATGATGGATAAGAAAGAAGTCAGATACGGCATCGTCGGTATAGGCAAACAAGGTACGTTCTATACCAAGATATTTACCAAACTCGGCGGACTCGTCAAGGGCGCAAAACTCACCGCAGTGTGCGATATCTCGCCAGAAAGACGTAAATACGCAGAGGAAAACCTCAAAGGCGTCAAAGTTTTTGACAACTATCAGGATATGTTCAAGTCGGGACTTATCGACGTCGTTATGGTGGAAACTCCGCATTACTTCCATCCGCAAATCGCTATGGACGCTATGAAAGCAGGACTTAACGTGCTTTGCGACAAGCCTGCCGGCGTTTATACAAAGCAAGTCAAAGAAATGAACGAAGAGGCGAAGAAACATCCCGAGCTTTTGTTCGGAATGATGTTCAATCAGCGCACCAATCCGCTGTATGTCAAGGCGAAAGAACTTATTGACAGCGGTCGTCTCGGCAAACTTACGAGAATCGTGTGGATTATCACCAATTGGTATCGTCCGCACGCGTACTATGCGCAAGGCGGTTGGCGCGGTACTTGGTGGGGCGAAGGCGGCGGTGTTCTTCTCAATCAATGCCCTCACCAACTCGACCTTTTCACGTGGCTTGCAGGTCTCCCCGTAAGCGTTACGGCAACGGCATCGACCGTGGGGCGCGATATCAGCGTTGAAAACGACGTTACGGCATATTGCAAGTTCGCAAACGGCGCAACGGGCGTGTTTATCACCTCAACTCACGACGCTCCCGGCACGAACCGCCTCGAAATCACGGGCGAGGGCGGCAAAATCGTCATTGAGAATGGCAAACTCACCTTTACGGAAAATGCGGAAATGGAACCCGTATTCTCCGAGCATAATACCGTGTTTATGGGCAAGCCCAAGACCAAAAAGTACAAATATCGCGGAATTTGCCACTATCTCAACTTCACCAAATATCCGCCGCAACATATCGGCATCATCAAGAATTACACCGACTATTTGCTCAAAAAGACGGATAAATTTACCGCTCCGGGCGAGCAAGGCATCATCGGCTTGACCTTCTCCAACGCAATCCACCTCGCAAGCTGGACGCATAAGGAGGTGCAGATTCCCTTCGACGAGAACTTGTATATCGAGGAACTTGAAAAACGAAAAGCCGAAGAGCAAACTAAAATTAATAATTAATAATT
>DBJV01000094.1 GCA_002297185.1 Christensenella sp. UBA767 | reverse complement strand
GTTTAGCATTCGGCGCAAAGAAAATTATTAATTTTCGTTTCTCTTCAAGTTCACCATCTTCATAATCTCTTTTTGGTGTCCAATCATCACTTTTTCATCCTCAGGCTCTATATGGTCAAATCCGAGAATGTGCAAAAAGCCGTGGCATGCCAAAAAGCCCAGTTCCCTCGCATACGAGTGTCCGTATTCTTTCGCCTGTTCTTCCGCCCTTTGCCTACAAATCATGATAGAGCCGAGCATAACCCTTTTCCCGTCAAAATCGCAGGGTGAAAAGTCCTCTTTATACACAGGCAAATCCAGCGGCGCAAAGCACGGAAAACTCAACACGTCCGTGACCTTATCCACACCCCTCGCCTCTCTATTGAGGTCGCGAATGGTATTTTGATCGACGATCGTGATATCCGTCACAAAAATATCCTGCTGTTTCAAATGTTTGAAACACGCTCTTTCCACTCTCTTTATCAGCATTTTTTCGCTGAATTTTGCACCCGAAATTCTAATCATAATTCTGCTTTGAGCCTTTTATTGTTTTTTGAAAGTGTTGGCTCTGTTCTTCTTCTCGTAGTTGATTCTGCCGTGGTGAATGGACGGCAAAACCTCGATAATCGTGCGCTTAATGGTTGCGATATCCCCCATCGTAATGGGGCATTCGTCAAATTGGCGCAATTCCAATTTCTCATCCACAAGTTTGTTAATACGCGCCTCGAACTCCTCTTTGGTATCGGGCATATAAGCGCGCATAGCCGCCTCGATTGTATCCGCAATCATAATGATAGCGGCGATTTTCGTTTGCGGCTTAGGACCTGCGTACGTGTATTTGTCAACTGCAAGATCACCCTCTTCCTTGAGCGTCAACGCCTTGCGATAGAAGTATCCGACGGGCGACGTGCCGTGGTGTTCCCTGCATATTGCGACGATCTCTTGCGGAAGTCTGTTTTGCTTTGCCAAAATCTCGCCGAAAAGCGTGTGTGACGTAATCATACTCACGCTCACTTCGGGGATAAGTTCGTCGTGCGGATTGTACGAGGATTGATTTTCGCTGAAATAAATCGGAGCCTTCAATTTGCCGATATCGTGATAATACGCGGCGCATCTTGCCATATTCGGATTTTCGCCGATAGCGGACGCGCAAGCCTCTGCAAGGTTTCCGACCACGAGCGAGTGATTGAACGTGCCGGGAGCCTCGCTTGCGAGACGTTTAAGCAGCGGATTTGAAAGCGAACAAAGTTCGTTGAGTCTAAAGTCGTCCGCGATGTTGAATATACCTTCGAAAATCGCAACGAGCGGCATAAACACGAGCGATGCGGCAACGTTTGCGCCGTAGCAGTTAAGCACGTTCCACAAAAGATTCATGCTCGTATCGCCGCTTGCAAGCGTAAGCATAACCACGAGCGGCTGAATAATGAGCGGCGTAACCATGGACACAAGCAAGAATTTGAGGCGAGTAAGGTGTTTTTTCTCATAGAAATTTACGATAATCGCGCACAAACTGTTGCAAATAATGGCAGGCATAACTTGCTCGAGCAAATACGTTTGGTCGGTTGATTTTATCATAAAGGATATGGTAAGCATAACCGCCACCGTGCAAGTTGCGAGAGTCGCCGTTCTTCTGTCGATAAGTTCGATAAGCACGAGCGTGGCAAGCGCAATCGGCATAGCGTAGATGTTGAGATCTTGAATTTGCGGCACGCCGATACTCGCCATAAACGTCAGCAAGATAAGTATAACGGTAAGATAAAAATCTCTCGTGCTTGTGCCTTTCTTTTCGGTGTAGCGATAAATGCCCACGAGCAAAATCATCATCAGCGCAACGGCAGTAACCAGTCGTCCTGACGTTGCAAGTGCGTTTTCAAGGGTAAACGCCGCCATAAAATCGCCGATGATAAATAAGGCGAACAGCATCATTCCCACGCCGGCAATAATCGCGCCCAAAAAGCATTGACCGAAATACCTTGAAAATTTGCGCCTTGCAATCGCTTTTTCTTTCTCGGCTCTCGAAATGTCTCTGATGTCGTCTATCATAATCTGTCTCCTGCGGAATTAGCGTCGGATTTCTTTGCGTTTTCCGCTTTTTCATATGCTTGAATAATTTTCGTAACGAGTTCGTGCCTTACTACGTCCTTTGCGGTGAGGCGGACGATTTCAATCCCCTCAACGTCCTTAAGCACCTCAAGCGCGTCAGCCATACCGCTCGTTACGTTGTGCGGAAGGTCTATTTGCGTAATGTCTCCCGTCACGACGATACGGCTGTTTTCGCCCATTCTTGTAAGAAACATTTTCATCTGTTCCTTGGTGGTGTTTTGCGCCTCGTCCAGAATGATAAAACTGTTTGACAGCGTGCGCCCTCTCATATACGCAAGCGGCGCAATCTCAATGCTCCCCCTCTCTATATGCCTAAGATACGCCTCTTGCCCCATCATCTCTTGAAGAGCGTCAAAGAGCGGCCTAAGATACGGATCCACCTTTTCGTTGAGGTCTCCGGGCAAAAATCCCAATTTCTCTCCTGCCTCTACAGCAGGTCTCGTAAGGATGATTTTGTCAATCTCCTTGTTTTTGAGCGCATACACGGCAAGCGCAACGGCAAGATACGTCTTACCCGTACCTGCAGGACCAACGCCGAAAACGATACTGTTTTTCTTTATAGCGTCAACGTATTTCTTTTGCCCGAGCGTTTTGGGACGTATAATTTTCCCTCTTGCGGTGATTGCAACTGTCCCCATAAGGTCGTTCACGTCAAAATCTCCGCCTGCTTTGGCATAGCCGATAATCATACTCACTTGCTGCGCTTTGAGCGGTTGTTTGCGGCACAACTTTTCAATTGCGTCGATAGCCCTCAATGCGCCGTCAACGTCCTTTTCTTCGCCGCTAATCTTCACGCTCGATCCAAGCGCAAATACGTCCACGTCAAAAGCGTCGGTAATCTTTTCGATATTCTCGTCAAGTTCGCCGAATACGCTCATCATCGTATCGTAGTTTTCAAAATGCTTTTCTTTTTGCACTTTCATTATATCAATTCCTCCGCCTCGGCGATGACTTCCACCGCCACGCCCCCGTCTAATCTGTTTACTTCGTAATACACGTTGAGAATTTTTGCGCTCTCTTCAAACTCCGTTGCGAGCATAGAAAACGCTTTGCGTTTCATACCCTCTTCGTCAAGGGCGTTTTGCCTCTGCTCCACGATAAGTTCCCTAAATGTGTATTTATATATCTTGAGCGGCACGAGAAATCCGAATTCGCTCACGCTCGTCTCTATCTCGCAACACTCGTACGGGCTTTTCGGAGCCTTTGGCGTTTTCCCGAATATCCCGTACCTCGTTTCCGTCTTGACCTGCCCGTAGGACTTCACCGTCTCGACGGACGGGAAGAACACGCTCTTTTTATAGAACACCTTTCCGTACGCAAACCCTCTTGCCTGCGCAGGTATCTTTGCGTCGCCGTAAAGCACGTATCCGTCTATCAGCACGTCTCCCGGCTTTACCACGTCTCCGTACTTCTTGACCGCCGTGCCTCCTTCGACGATAATGCGCGTAACCACCGCCGTCTTTCTTGCCGTAACCGACGAGCCGTCTATTTGCGCAAACTCCTCTTTCGGCAATTCGCTTTTAAGCACGATATCCACGTGCGAGCCGTCAACGGACACGTTTGCAAACGCCACTCCGTCAAGCGCACTCAACGCCTTTTGAAGTTCTTGCGCCTTGATTGCGGATATCTTTGCGCCCTTTTTCACGCCATACTCGTTTAGTATGTCGCACACCCTGAGGTTTAATGCCGCGTCGGGCTGGACGTTTCCTGCATAGCGCACGCTTACGCGCGTGACGAAATTTGCAAAAACCGAAAGCGCAACCACCCCCACGCAAAGTCCCGTTACGATACCCACTCTCGCAACCGAACGCAGCGCAAAAGGCACCACTCCGCCTATCTTAATTATTTTATAATCATAGCATAAGTTATCTAATAATGCAATAATCTTTCCGCATTGTTTTGAATTGACGCAAAATCTCACTCCCTTATCAAAAGTCTGCACGTCAAAAACCCTGCAAATTTTTGACACCGCCACAAGCGCTTTCACACCGCTTTTCGACGAAATCTCAAATTGCGTTTTCCCGTACTTTGCCAATATTTTATGCATTCTAATACGGTTTTTCTCACTTATTAATTCAAAGCGTTTCACCAATTCGGCAAATATACTCGGCTTTTTCGATTTTTCTTTCTTATTTGCCTTTATCTCACCGCTTTTCCGTGCATCTAACGTTATATTTTCGGATAACTTATCGGTTTTGGAAATACTTTTATTCCTTTTACTCTTTTTCGAATGCGACACTTTGGATTTCCCCTTCGACATACACGTCCCCTCCTCCGATTTCGGCAATAGAAAGCCCCTTTCCCTCAACGATTAAGTTTTCATTACCTACCCGAATTTTCAAAAATTCCTCATTTGCCTCAACCACTCTTTTAACTCCGCTAACCACAAGTTTCCCCCGTCCCAGCATATTCAGCGCAAACGGAAACAACTCGTCTTTCAACCTAAACTTTGCTTTTATTTCATTCTTAAACATACAAAAATATATTGTCTAAAATTTGGAAAAATGACAGTCGATAGTTTTTGGAAAATTAATAATTAATAATTAATAATTAATAATTTTGGGTGGGACACCCACACCCGAGCAAAAGTCGTCGCTGTGGCAAAGACAACTCACCAGTTCATTGTCTAACGCCACGCTAGTCTTATTGCTCTACTAACCGCGCAATCGATACACACTATCACAGTTTAAGCAAAGATAAAAACTCCTGCCACAGTTTCGCTATATCGCTTGCTTGGTGTATTAGTGGAATATTCCACTTGTCATTCCGAGCGATAGCGTGGGAATCCAGCGTAGCGAAATGCACATACGGCTTGATTGCAACCTCTCAACATTCATTATACCTCGCAATGACATAAAGAAAAATGGGATATTCCGCTTAAACTTCACTCTGCTAAAACACAATATTTAGATGAAGAACAAGAAAGCGCGCGTCCGATACAAAACCCAACGTACATAAGCGTACGTGATTTTGTAGCGGATGCGCGCTGACGCAGTTATTCGCTAAATAGTGCGTTTTAGAAAGGCATGTCGTCGTCTAATGAGGCGTCGTCATCAACATATTCCTCGTCATCGGGAACATCATCATCGTTTGGCGCAGGAACATCCTCCTCCACATCCACTTCTGCGGAATAATCGTCTTGTTTATCGCCAAAGGGCATATCGAAAGGCATATCCTCGGTGGATGCGGCGACTTCTTTCAATTCCTCGGCTACGTCGGAAATGGACTTCATATCCACGCCACCCTCTTCGTCGTCCTCTTTCTTCTTCGGCTCGTCATAGACGTATTCGGTGACGTTGGCGTTTTGATCCACGCACTCTTTGAAGGACGTTGTAGGCGCATCCCAATCGAGTTTGATTTCACCGATTGCACCGTTTCTGTTCTTCTTTACGTCAAGGATAACCTCGTTTTCGGGCAATGCAGGATTGTATTTGTGCGGATTGTTGAGGAACATAACGATATCCGCGTCTTGCTCGATAGAACCGGATTCACGTAAGTCCGAAAGGAGCGGCGTATGGTCGGGACGTTGCTCCACGCCACGTGACATTTGCGAAAGCAAGATAATGGGGCAATCCAACTCTTTGGCGTAGATTTTCATCTTTCTCGACATATCGCTCACTTCCACCTGACGGCTTTCTGCCGAACGTCCGTTCTTCGTCGCAGTCATAAGTTGCAAGTAGTCGATAATTACGAGGTCAAGCCCTTTTTCGCGTTTAAGACGACGACATTTAGAAAGCACGTCTGACGGACCGTTCATAGAATAGTCGTCAATATAGATATCCGACGCAAGCAACGCGCGGTATCCGTTGTAGAGTTTCTTATAGTCCGTTTGCGTAAGTCCGCCGCGAGTGTCCATTTTGTTGCTTTCCACGCGCGAGATATAGCAAAGCATACGTTTTGCAAGCAAATCCGCAGGCATTTCAAGCGAGAAAATAGCCACCTTTTTGCCGTGATTGATTGCCACGTTTGCGGCGATATTGAGCGCAAAAGCGGTTTTACCGACGGACGGACGAGCAGCGATAAGCACCATTTCGCCCGGTTTCAAACCGTGTGTCATTTGGTCGAATTTGGGGAAATCGATATACACCGTGTTCTTCGGCACGTTGCCCGTTTGTTTGTCTTGAATATTCTTGAGAGCGAGTGCGGCAGCGTCGTCGATTTTCTCGAGTGCCTTTTCGCTCGTCTGTTCGGCAATGGCATACACCAGTTTTTCGGCGTTATCGAGAGCGTCCGCGCCGTTTTCGCATTCATAGCCGTATTTCGCTATGTTGTTGCCTGCCTCGATGACCTTTCTGGTAAGGCTGTCGCGCTTTATGATGCTTGCGTAATACTCGCCGTTGGCAGCGGACACAACGCCCTCTGCAAGTTCGCTGAGGTATGAAACGGAGCCTACTTCGTCAAGTTGTCCCTTAACGTCGAGCGCGTCGCACACGGACACGGTATCGATAGGCTTACTTTCCATCTGCAACTGTTTCATAGCCGCAAAAATCAACCGATTTTGCGCAAGATAAAAGTCATCGACCGCGAGCATCGGAATAATAATATCCGCCGCTTTGTTGTCGATGAGAATAGCACCCAAAACGGACGCCTCTGCGTCCACGTTGTTAGGCATACCTCTGCTTACTCTCTTGTTTTCTTCTTTTGCCATAATTTGCCTTTTGCGAGTAGAAACGCAACGCACGCCGCCGCTGCCATGACGATTGCCAAAGCAATCAAAATGCCGTACCAATTCGCCGAGTTAGCGGTTTTCAGCGTAAGGGTGAAAGTTTGACTTTCGCTGCCCTCGTCGAGCGTGAAAAAGTGCGAATACACCCTATTTGCCGCGCTCGTTTCGCCGTCGCTTTTTATAGATTTATAGATTGTATCATACCTTATTATGACTTTCAAGCGATTGTATTGTACGCCGTCGCTAATCAGTCTTTCTTGTGGTATGGAGTTTTGCACGGCACTAAATATCCGTGCAGACGGAGCAATAATATAGGTATTGCTCGTCTTATACCACACGCCGCTCGACGCGTCCTCGCTCTTCCAACCAACGCTCGCGCCCTCTATTTTGTCGCCGCTTTGAGCAAACGTCAGATACACGACAGCCTCCTCGCTATCGGGCAAAAACGCAATTGATGAAAGATACAAATCTCTTTGGATTTCGTCCTCGCTATCGGGCTCCGTCTTATTGCATGCCGTAAACAGCGCAAGGCAAAGCGCAACCGCAACTACGATTGCCACCAAAAGCCCGAAAACGCGAGAAAACTTTTTTTTCATAACGATAATCGTCCTTTCCTTTGATTATTCAAAGGATTTTTCGAGTTCCGCCAACGTATCGGCAAACTCTTTAATCGCAAGTTCGTACGGAGCGTCGCTTTCGAGATCAACGTCTGCAAGACGAATGATATCCAGCGGAGCCATACTTCCTCCTGCGGAGAGGAATTTCTTGTATTTTGCAAAATACTTCTCGCCTTGCGCAAGAATGTTGTTTGCAATAGACACCGCCGTCGTGATACCCGTTGCGTACTTATACACGTAGAAACTCGTGAAGAAGTGCGGAATTCTCGCCCACTCGTAGCGGATAAGGTCGTTATGCTCCACGCTCGGACCGTAGTATTTCTTGTTAAGTTCGTAGTATGCGTCGCAGAGTGCGTCCGCAGTAATCGGCTCGCCCTTTTCCACCATACCGTGCGCAATCGCCTCGAACTCGCTGAACATCGTTTGTCTAAAGAGCGTGGTGCGGAACATATCGAGGTAATAGGAAAGCAAGTATTTTCTAAACTCGCCCGTTGCCGTCTTAAGCAAGTGCTTTAAGAGCAGCACTTCGTTGACCGTCGATGCGATTTCCGCAACGAAAATCTCGTAATCCGCCTTGGTTTCGGGAAGAGACGAATTGCTGTAATACGAATGCATTGAGTGTCCGAGTTCGTGCGCAATGGCGAACACGTCGTGTACCGTCTTTTGATAGTTGAGAAGAACGAACGGATGCACTCCATAGACGCCCCAAGAATATGCGCCGCTCCTCTTTCCTTTGTTCTCAAAGGCGTCAACCCAACCGCTCTCAAATGCGGATGCCAAAACGTCGGAATATTCCTTACCCATAACTTTAAGTGCCTCTTTGACAAGTTTAACTGCCTCTTCGTACTCGAGGGCGAGTTCTTGCTCCTTCACCATAGACACGTAAAGGTCGTACATATTGAGGGTATCAACACCCAAAACTTTCTTGCGGAGCGCAATATATTTATGCAACGGCTCCGTTCCTTTTCCAACTGCGTCAAGCAATTTTTCATAGCAAGTGGAAGGCACGTTTTCTTGATACATCGAGTAATCGAGCGCGCTCTTGAAACCTCTCACTTTTGCATAGAACCAATCTTTTTTGACGTTGCCTGCATAGTTTGCCGCAAGCGTATTGATATGGTCTTTGTATGCGCCGAACATGCTCTCAAACGCCTCTCTTCTCACGTCTTGCGAGGGGTTTTG
Organism: Christensenella sp. UBA767; assembly: GCA_002297185.1. Lineage (GTDB taxonomy): Bacteria > Bacillota > Clostridia > Christensenellales > CAG-917 > CAG-475. The sequence continues at coordinate 2,460 of DBJV01000094.1, read as the reverse complement.
CAACAGCATACCGTAAACGCCGTGGCTCATATCCACTTTGTTGCCCGTGCCGTCGTCCACGGGTTTGAACTTGACGTCCGCATTGTCGAACATATTGAAAACTTCCCTGTTCGTATCCGAGAAAATTCCCACTTCTCCGAGCAATTTTTCTTCCTTTTTGGACAAAATGATATCCTTACTTCTAATCATCTCTTTGAAGAACACGTCGTAGTCGGCAAAGCGTTTGCTCTTTGCGAGTTCCTCAAGTCTTTCCTTTGAAAATTCGCTGATTTCGGGAGTGATGAAAGAACTTGCCGTCGAGTATTTGACGATAAGCATATCCGCCCTGTTCGTCATGCCCTGATACACGCTGTCTCTGGTGTCTTGGTCGCTGCGCATTCTCGCATAGGAATACAAATACACGATGTCGTGCATAAGTCTGCGCCTAAATTCGAGGCAATCGAAAAGCGTGTCCTCGTCGCTGAGTTTGTCTTGATATTTTGCAAAATACCCTATTCTTTCTTCGCACTTAAAGAAGAGTTCCTCCCAAGCGTCGTTGCCGGGGATAATATCTTCGAGCGCCCACTTATACTTTGCAGGTATTTGTTCTCTTGTTTCGTACAGCATATTATTCTCCTTTATATCGATTTAACGTTTTACTTATTCGTTTCGGCTATATAAAGCCTCGTTTTTGCAAGTTGAGTATTCCTTTTGACTTATTCGCTGAACAGCGTATTGTCAAGGAATTCGGGCGAACAACTAAGTCTCACACCTAGTTTTCTGAACGGATTTTCATCCGCTTTGAGCAGCATATGCGTGGAGTGCGCGTCGCATCCCTCGAGAGAAGAAAGTTGCTCCATAGCGTTCGCCGCCTGTGCGTCGCTTGCAGCGCAAATTGAGAGCGCAAGCAATGCCTCTTCGAGCGTCAAAGTCTTATGATGCTCTTTGAGGATTTTGGTTTTAAGGTCAATGATAGGACCTATTACGTACGGCGAGATAAGCTTTTGCGAGTCCTTAATGCCTGCAAGCATCTTCACTGCATTGAACACGCACGCCGCCGACGCGCTCATACGTTTCGTATTCTTGCCCGTAACGATTCTTCCGTCAGGCAATTCAAGCGCAACCGCTCCGCAATTCTCGTTGTCCTCGCTCTTCTTTTTGGCGATTTCGATAACCTTTCTGTCCGCAAGATTTATGGACAATCTGGACATCAAAAATTCAAGTCTGCTCACGGTATCTTCGCTGCCCGTACCCGTTTTGAGGTCGCAAAGAGCCTTGAAGTACCTGCGCACGATCTCTTTCTTGGACGCCTCTCGGCACGCCTCGTCGTCAACGATGCAGTACCCTGCCATATTCACACCCATATCCGTCGGAGATTTGTAAATGCATTCCTCTCCCGTGATTTTCTCGAGTATGCTCTTAACGACGGGGAAAACCTCGATATCCCTGTTATAGTTGACGGTGATTTCGCCGTAAGCGTCAAGGTGGAAGTTATCGACCTTGTTTACGTCCTTAAGGTCAGCAGTCGCCGCCTCGTACGCCACGTTCACGGGGTGATTGAGCGGAATATTCCAAATCGGGAACGTCTCAAACTTCGCATATCCTGCCTTAACTCCCCTCTTATTCTCGTGATAGAGTTGTGAAAGGCACGTCGCAAGTTTTCCGCTACCGGGGCCGGGAGCGGTAAGCACCACGAGCGGACGAGTGGTTTCAATATACGGATTTGCGCCGTAACCCTCGTCTGACACGATAGTATCTATCTCGTGCGGATACCCCTTCGTCGGACGGTGGATATACACTTTTATGCCCCTGTTTTCAAGTTTTTGCTTGTAAGCAAGCGCACCTTGTTGGTCGGTAAACATAGTGATGACAACGCCGTTGATGTATATGCCCATAGCGGAGATATTGTCAATCATTCTCTCCACTTCGCTGCCGTACGTAATGCCGTAATCGGCGCGGATTTTATTGCGCTCGATAGCGTTTGCGTTGATGCAAATAATAAGTTCCGCCTTATCGCGCAATTTTTGCAAAAGCTTAATTTTCGCCGCTTTATCAAAGCCGGGCAAAACTCTCGCCGCATGCAAATCGTCAAAGAGTTTTCCGCCGAATTCGAGATAAAGTTTGTCAAAGCGGTTAATTCTTTCAAGAATATGCTCCGACTGTTTTTGCATATACAGGTTGCTGTCAAATCCGATTTTGTCCATATGTTTACCTTTGTATTTTTTATTTCGAGTGCGGATCACCGCTCTCGAAATAGTGATATTTGCCGTTGGCAAGTGATATTGTTGCTACGCAACAGTGATATTTTTTGCTTGCGCAAAAAGTGATATTGCGGCTTTGCCGCAATTGCGGACTTTTTAACGGACACTCATTCGTTGCCTACTTATACAAGCACTCTGCCAATTCGGAGCGTCCTTATTAACGGAATGTGCCTCTTCGAAGACGTAACTCGAGCCGCAAGGCGGCGAGCCTCTTCGCGCC
>DBJV01000076.1 GCA_002297185.1 Christensenella sp. UBA767 | reverse complement strand
TGCAAGCGGCATTAAAGGGTTGAAGAGTACTGTTAAAAAATTATCTCCGAATACAAAGCTTATTATCGTGACGGTGGGATTGGCAGACGTAGCCAATGAAGAAAATATAAATAAAATCAGGAACTCCGTAAGAAAACAAGTTCCGGAATGTTTATTAAAATCTTTATCCGTTTTTCACTTAAGAGGCGGTATAGATTACGGTAAATTGAATTTCAAGCACAAGATTATGATAAAAATGGTATATCATTCAATTAAAAACAAGCCGACCGAAAGTCTTACGCAAGAAGATAAGGCATTTATCGAAACTTATAATAAAAAAGCGGATTTTGTCGATTACGATTCTCTGAATCAAATTGTAGAAGCTATTCAATAAATTTCGGTTTAAAGAGAGGTTTCATATTGCATTTTCAGTAAAGACTCGATATAAAAGATTAAAAGTAAAAAACAGGAGGTTTTTATGAAATACAAAACGGTCGTATTAAAATACAACCCGCGTGCTAAAAAGATGGCAGAAGAAGTTGAAAAGGTTGCAAACGAATATGCCGAAAAAGGTTGGAAACTCTTAACGTTTTCCGTTACTCTTTCGGCAAAAGCCATACTTGTATTTGAAGTTCCATACGCGAAACAATAGATTTTTATGGAGAATAACTTATGAGCAAAGAAAAACAAGAAAAAAGATTCGTTCAGGTTTTTGCGGAAGAATGTGGCTTTTTCGGTCCGGAAAGCAGTCTTGTCGTTGACAGAGAAACAGGCGTTACTTATCTTATTATCCGAAATACTTTCGGCTCCGGCATTACGCCTCTTCTGAATGCAGACGGAAAACCCGTAATTACAAAAGCGGAAGATATAGTGACAAAGTAAAGTAAATGCCATTGGTAAATGTTGAGATTTATAACTTATCCGTAAATTGCTATATATCTTTGTCTCATTTTGATAAAGTATTCGTACACCGTAGCTTGCGCGCGGGATAAAACTCTGCCTATTTCGGGGTAACTCAAGCCGTTTTGACGACATTCCAAAGCAATACGCATATTTGTCGGTTAAATTCAGGCTTGAAACGATTTTTTCGTATAAAGTATAATCTTGTGCGACTTCTTCTTTTATTTCGTATGAAGGCTCGCTTACGGGCGTTAAAGTCTCAAGACTTACCGAACGATAATAATCTCTCGTTTTCAGATTTATCAATTTATCATTTTACGAATACAGGCAATCTCGATTGTAATCGGCTTGCCTTTTTTGCTATGACCGATAACGTCGTTCAAATGCTTTCCGTAATGGTCGCAAAGATACAACGCGCCTTCCTGAACTAAATCGTATGAATCGCTGAGCATATAACCTAATTCGTTTTTATGCTTAATATCGGCGTATAGGTCGGCATACATTTTCTGCGCACGGCTTCCTAAGTAGCCTATGGCAGTTGCTTGGTATATGAGTTTTGCTCTTATCAAACAATACGACGTGGCTGTAAAAATCATAGAAGAGAATAAATTGCCGACTGGGGTACACAACAAGAGCATCCAAAAGGCGGTGGAGAGTTATCGCATTTCGGACGATAAAAAGCAATATCTCAAAACGTTAAGAAAACACGAATAGTGCTATAAATGCCTGTTTTTTAACCCCGTTTAGCACGATACAATATACGTATCGTGTTATATTTTGCCAAAATTCGCCATTTTTCATAAAATTATACACTTATCGTGTTCATGTAAAACCCGTTCTATTTCGATGTAAAAATCAATGCACTAAAAACACGAATAGTGTATTATTATTATCTGCATTTGACTGTTCTAAATTATGGGATTATCTGTTCAAATCTCTTAAATTTTGGGAAATAAGCAATACTTCCTTTATTTTTACCAAAATCCGAACATTTACTATACAAATGTATCAAAACCAAACACTTTTGTTAAAATGTCGGGCTTTTTTCAAAAAACGCTTTTCTTTATTGCTCGTTTGTGGTAAAATACATAAAGTTAATAGTTATTATTGAGTTTGCATATACTACGAGCGCGTGTGTTATTTTATTTGAATGCGCATAGAGATTGCTTGTTTTTGCGGAACTGCAATACATTATTTGCATCGTTTCGCCCCAGCAAACTTGCGACGGAAGTCTGACTGGCAGGGCTTGCCGTACGTATATAAATGCCAAATAAATACACGATTTTGGAGCGTTATGCTTAAACTTATAGATATCACAAAGGAGTACAAGGTCGAGGAAGAAAGCGTCCTTGCTCTAAACAAAGTATCAATCGAGTTCAGAAAGAACGAATTTGTTTCAATTTTAGGCCCTTCCGGATGCGGAAAAACAACACTTTTGAACATCGTCGGCGGTCTTGACCGCTACACGAGCGGCGATATCCAAATCGACGGCGTTTCCACAAAGGAATACGACGACGTCGATTGGGACACCTACAGAAATCGCCGTATCGGTTTCGTTTTTCAATCCTACAACCTCATTCCTCACATGAATATCCTCAAAAACGTCGCAATGAGCCTCACTCTTGCAGGCGTCGAGAGAGAGGAAAGACGCAGAAGAGCCATGGAGGCGCTTGAAAAAGTCGGTCTTGCCTCCCAAGCCAAGAAAAAGCCCAACCAACTTTCGGGCGGACAAATGCAACGTGTGGCAATCGCCCGTGCGCTTGTAAACAATCCCGAAATCATCCTCGCAGACGAGCCGACAGGCGCTCTTGACAGCGAATCGGGCATCCAAGTTATGGATTTGCTCAAAGAAGTTGCAAGAGACAGACTTGTCGTCATGGTTACGCACAACCCCTCGCTTGCGGAAGAATATAGCACACGCATCGTGTACCTAAAAGACGGTGAAGTTGTCGGCGACTCTATGCCTTACGACTCAACCGTGACGGAAGAGATAGCGGACGGCGCACAAAACGTTGTGGAAGTCGAGCAAATCGAGATAACCGACGAAAACGGCGAGATGACAGAAACCGTTATCACCGAAGAGATTGCACCCGAAACCAAAAAGGTTGAAGAAAGACCGGCGAAGAAGTCTTTTAAGGAGAAATTCCTCAAATGGAAGAATGCGGACAGGGCGGCAATGAAACTTTCCACCGCAATTTCGCTTTCATGGAACAACCTCTTGGCAAAGAAAGGTCGCACGCTCCTCACGTCAATCGCAGGTTCGATCGGTATTATCGGCATCGTGCTTGTCTTGTCGCTCTCAAGCGGTGCGTCCAATTACGTAAAAGGTCTTGAAGAGAGCGCGCTTTCCACGTATCCGCTCACAATCAGCAGCGGCTCTGCGGACATCAACGCAATTTTGGGTATCGTATCCGAAGAGGACGAGGACAGCAAGAACCGTCCGACCAACCCCAAGAGTGATGAAATCTACACCAAGCGTTTCCTCGGCAACCTCGTTGACCATATCGACGATTTGATTCGCAAAAACAATCTCGAGCCGTTCAAAAAGTACGTTGACGAAAACTTTGACGAATCTTTGGCGGCAGTCAAATACAATTACGGCGTAGGATTCAACGCTTTCATACAAGATCCCAAAGCGCAAGACAGATATATGAAAGTCAATCCTTACACCGAAGTTATGGCAAGCGTCCTCGAGGATCTCCCCGACAGCATCAAAGAGATGCTCAACAAGGACACGGAAGGCGGTGGATATTTGAATATGATTCAAAACTTCACCTCATCCGGCGCGATGTTCTCGTCTTGGACGGAAATTTCCTCCAACCAAAAACTCCTCGAATCTCAATACGAACTTGTCGGGGAGAAGTCCAAATGGCCGACCAGCGCAAACGAACTTATCGTCGTTGTCGATAACAAAAACCAACTCATCGACTATCAACTCTTTATGCTCGGTCTCCAATCTCAGGACGACGTTATCGAGGCTGTTTCAAACGGCGAATGGGCGCATATTACGACGAGTCTCGATCAACTTTTGAGCCTCGAATACAAGGTCATGCCCGACTCGTATTATCTCGAACTTGACGATCCCGACGCAACGGGCGACGATAGAACGTGGACTGCACACAACCACAAAGAGCAAGACAAAGCGTGGATTGATGCGCAAGATCCGTTCACGGTCAAGGTTGTCGGCGTTGTAAGACCCAAAGACGGCGTAACGGTAACGTCAATCAACGGTGTCGTAGGTTACACGCACGCGCTCACCGAAAAACTTATCGAAGAGGCGGAAAAACATCCTGCCGTTCAGCAGATGCAAAAACTCGAAGATGATGCAAGAGCAACCAACAACTCTTCCTACAAGAGTTGCATCAATTATGGTTCGGACGGAGACAAAGTTCACCTTGTCGCAGGCGTAACCAATATCGAATTCAAATCTACGACCGGTGTCGGCGAAAACACTATTTTGAAGAAAGATATCATGCGCTCGCTCGGTGTTGCAGAACTTGACAACCCTGTGTCGATAGAGTTCTATTGCACGTCGTTCGAGGCAAAAGATAAGATAGTCGCGTTCATTAACGAATACAATGCAATGGTTGAAAAAGACCAACGCCCGGAAGATAAGATCGTCTATGGCGACACGCTTTCCACCATTATGGGCTTTGTCAATACGATGGTCAACACCATCACGGGCGTGCTTGTCGGATTTGCGGCAATCTCGCTTATCGTCTCAACCATAATGATTGCAATCATCATCTACACCTCGGTGCTTGAACGCCGCAAAGAAATCGGTGTTCTTCGTTCCATCGGTGCAAGAAAGCGCGATATATCCCGTGTCTTTATTGCCGAATCCGCAATTCTCGGTGGCTATTCAGGATTTATCGGCATAATCCTCAGCGTTATCTTCTCCTTTATCGGTAGCGCAATCCTTAAAGCCGTATTCCAAATCTCCGGGCTTATGAACGTCGTCTGGTGGCAATGCCTCGTGATGTTCGTCGTCAGCGTCTTGCTTAGTATGTTTGCAGGATTTATTCCGTCACGTATAGCAGCCAATAAAGACCCCGCCATCGCACTCCGTTCAGAATAAACACGCTATTGAGCGAATAGCATCGTTAAAGCCCTTCGGCTGTCAACTCATTTACGCTTAGTAAATTAGGGTTGCCATCCGAAGGGCTTTTCCTTGCTCTTCATCTCAATATCGCGTTTATTCTTGAACGGAGTAATTTGCGTTCCGAATAAGACGCCAAACAGCGACTAACTTTATATAAACTTAAATCAAATCGGATAATTTGAAAATTCTTTCCTTTATATAAAAAAACAGCGACGCATCGCATCGCTGTATCACAAATCGCCGTTAATCAACTCGTCGAGCGTTACGTCAAATAGGGCGCAAAGCCTACGCAACATCTCTATATTAGGCTCAGTTCTGCCTTGTTCCCAATTGGCATAACAACTTTCCACAACTTCCAGTTTCGCCGCCACTTGCTTTTGCGTAAGTCCCGACTGTTTCCTTATAGATTTTAAGTTGTGACAGAATCGTTTATCCATATTGTTATTATGTAATACGACTAGATAAAATGTCTTGACACTAGACAAAATATCTAGTAGAATTAAATATCAATAAGATTTATTGCATTTATAAAGAGGTTTTATATGGAAGAATTATTAACCCAAATAGGCGAATTGATTGCAACAGAGATAGAAGAAGTGAACGAAATTAAATATATAGACAAAGAAATGGGTGAAATGTTTTATATTATCTTAAATGACGGTAGAAAAGTTTTACTTTCTTTGATAGATGCGGATAAGCATTAGTTCAACGCTTTTTCCCATTCTTTTACAAGTCTTTCAAGCGAGAATTGCGCATTTGCAGGACTTGTGGAGGGAAGAGCGGTTGCGATGTGCGCGAGGGCAGGATTGTATTTTACGAAGTAGTTGTACGATGCCTTGCCGTTGCAAAGAATGCGGCATATTTTGCTGCTTTTGACAAGTCCGGCTATATCGGCAGGCACGACGTTTTTGATGTCGGTATCCTTGCTTGCGTTGATGTCGCACTCTTCCACGCTGTCGTACATCGCAATGTGATGAGCAAGCAAAAACTCTTTGCGCTCGTCAATGCTTGCGGTATGCAAATCCACGCCGTAGATAAGCGAAAGCACCCGCCAAAATCTATTTTGAGGGTGCATATAATAGAAGTTGTTTTCCACCGACTTGACGGACGGAACGCTGCCGAGTATAAGAGTGGTGCAATCCTCATCGATGACGGGCGGAAACGGGTGTTTTACGTGCCTTATCATTTTACGATATACACTTTGCTTTGATGCTTTTCAAGTGCGATTTTCACCGTGCCGTCGCTCTCAATCGTCTCGTCAATCCATTGATTGCGCAAAGTATAATGCGAGGCTTGTTTCATCGCCACGTAATCGTCCTTGCAAAGCACGTTGAGATTGAATTTGACGCTTGCTCCGTGCGAGGATTTGTTGAAGAAACAAAGGGCGGTAGAGCCGTCTGCAAGCGGTTTTGCAAGCACGTCAACCGTGCCTTTCTTGACGCGTTTTGCCTGTTTTGCAAGCGAGTCTTGGTTGATTGCAATGAGGTTTTTGTTGGTTACGATTTCTTTAACCTTGTCGCTCATATTTCTCAAATCGTTGCCGAGAATGAGCGGTGAATTCATCATACACCAAAGCGAGAAGTGCGACACGTTTTGATTGTACGTCAACTTGCCGTTGCCCACTTCGAGCATATCAGGATCGTTGTAGTGTCCCTTGCTTGCGTATTTATAGAGTTTTACGGTATGCTCGTAAATGAGCTTAATCCACCACCACCAAGGACGGATATCGGGAGTCGTGCGCCACAAATTGCCTGCTTTCGCGCCCCAATTATAAGGCTTGCCCCAGCCCCATTCGCATATGGAGAAAACGATGGGTTTTTCCTTTTGTTTGCGCTCTTTGGCAACTCTTGCGGTTGCGGCTTTGAGCGCGTTGCCCATACGCAGATATTGATACATCTCGCTGTCCGCATTGGACGTTACGGGATTGAAAAGCTTGATTGTGTTCTTGCCTGCCTTGAGCGTTACGATAACTTGGAAACGTGCCGTAACGTTGAAACGTTTTTGCGGAGGGAAGAGAAGTTCATATTGCTTGTCGTCGTTGATTTTGGCAATGAGGTATTTTTCGTAACTACCGTGTTTTTTGATATTGACGGTAAGCACGTATTCGCCGTCCTCATCGACTTCGATGTTGTTGTACGTGATAGAGCCGAGATTTGCGTCAAGACCTGATACGTAACTGCCGCTCGGAAGTTTGGTATCCGTCATAAATCTTGCAAGACCGCCCAAAACCGCGTTATGTACGGAATATTCAATGGGATGTCCGTCAAATTGCGAAATGCTTATAGAATACACAAGCGGTGCGTATTTGGATACGGGAATATGGTGGCAATAGTCGTACTTAAAGTACTCGATGCCCCATTTCGCAAGCGTGTAAGCGTCGTATTGTTCTCTTCCGAGGCTTGCAGGCAAATCTTCGCAGGTAAGCGTGCCGTTTGAGGTGTATGCGCCCAGTTTCAAGCCCATAGCGTTGACTTTCTTTGCAAGGCTTTCGATGCCGCCGGGGAAAGTCTCGTAATCGCCGACAAGTTCACCGTTTTCGTCACGCAAAGAGGATTGCCAGCAATCGTCGAGATTGATATATTTGTATCCTGCCTCGATAAGCCCGTTATCCTTCATCGCTTGCGCCGTTTCGAGGATGAGTTTCTCGTTTATGCGGTTGCGAAAGGTATTCCAACTCGACCACCCCATAGGGGGAGTGAGCGCAACGCCGTTGGAGTAATCTTCCAAATCGGGATTTACGCTCGTCGGTTTCTTTTTGATGAAGAGGGAGCGGATGTA
>DBJV01000095.1 GCA_002297185.1 Christensenella sp. UBA767 | reverse complement strand
ATGACGGGGTTGTCGAGTTCTGCGGACATCTTGTCGGTATTGGTGACGAGATACGGAGATACGTAACCTCTGTCAAATTGCATACCTTCCACCACGTTGAGTTCGGTTGTCATAGCCTTGCCCTCTTCGATGGTGATTACGCCGTCTTTGCCGACCTTTTCCATAGCGTCGGAAATGAGTTGACCGATCTTTTCATCCCCTGCAGAGATTGACGCAACTTGTGCGATTGCGGTCTTGTCCTCAACGTCCTTGCTTATCTTCTTAAGTTCCTCAACGGCAACTTCCGTTGCATACATGATACCGCGTTTAAGCACCATGGGATTTGCGCCTGCCGCAACGTTCTTCAAGCCCTCTTTTACGATTGCCTGCGCAAGAACGGATGCGGTAGTTGTGCCGTCGCCTGCCACGTCGTTGGTCTTGGTTGCCACTTCGCGAATGATTTGTGCGCCCATATTCTCAAACGGATCGGAAAGCACCACGTCTTTTGCGATAGTAACGCCGTCGTTGGTTACGAGCGGTGCGCCGTAGGGTCTATCGAGAACGACGTTTCTTCCCTTCGGTCCGAGAGTGATTTTAACGGTATTTGCCAATGCGTCAACGCCTGCCTCCAAAGCCTTTCTTGCGTCGTCGCCATACTTAAATTGTTTTGCCATAAACAGCCTCCTTACTCAACGATTGCGAGAATATCCGCTTGGCGAACGATAACCACTTCTTCGCCGTCCACCTTGAACTCGCTGCCTGCATATTTGCTATAAAGAACCGTATCGCCGACCTTGACTTGCATAGTCACGTCAACGCCGTCTATCATACCGCCGGGACCTACTGCCAAAACTTTTGCAAGTTGCGGTTTTTCCTTTGCCGCGCCGGGCAGCACGATACCGCTAGCGGTTTTTTCATCTGTTTCGATTGCCTTGATGACAACTTTGTCAAACAATGGTTTGATTGTCATATAACGCCTCCGTTTTATACATTGATAATCTATTTAGCACTCTTTGTGCTTGATTGCTAACAGTTTATACCACCGTGTGCCAAATGTCAATATATTATGCAATGTTTTTTCAAATTTTTATGGATAATTTGAAAAGACTTTGTTGAATATTGTACAAATTCGTGCTACACTCGTTTATATAGAATTATAAGCGCGCGAGGAGCGTATATGAACAACTGGGACAAAAGATTTATGGATATGGCGGAACTTGTTTCCACGTGGACGAGTTGCGCAAGGCAAGGACGTGCAATCGGCGCAATTATCGTCAAGGACAAGCGCATTTTGACCACGGGCTACAACGGCGCGCCTGCAGGCATACTCAACTGCCGCGACAAAGGCTATTGCATGCGTGACCAATTGGGCATAAAGAGCGGCACTTGTGCGGAAAAATGCTACGCAGTCCATGCTGAGCAGAACGCAATCGTGCAAGCGGCAAAACTCGGCATCTCCGTTGACGGCGCAACGCTTTACTGCACTCACCAACCCTGCACCATCTGCACGAGGCTCATCATCAACAGCGGCATAAAGAGAGTGGTCTATAAGCATCCCTACCCCGACGAATTTTCAATGGAACTCTTTAACGAGGCAGGCATTTTGGTTGAACAATTCACCGAATAAACGCAATTTACGAAAATCGTGCATTTATTTGCGCGATTTTTCAATACTATACATAGAGGTGTAAAATGAATCTATCCGAAAAAATCAAAACCAATCAACTGATAAGCGCAATTTTGCTTATCGTAGTCGGCGTGCTTTTCTGCGCCTTGCGTGCGCAGTTCGTGAGTGCGCTCCTGACGGTTGTGGGCGTGGTGCTTATCGTACTCGGCATTCTCGACCTTATCGCCAAAAACTGGGTTGTCGGCGCAATAGAACTTGCGGTGGGCATAATCATCATAGCGTGCGGCTGGACAATCGTGGATATAACGCTGCTCATACTCGGCATCGTACTCGTCGTCTATGCGGTATATGCGTTTGCATCCAACGCGTCCAAACTCAAAACCGCGTCCAATTATGACAAAGTTATGATTATCCTCAGCCCCGTCGTATTGCTCGTAATAGGCATATTGCTTATCGTGGCAAAATGGGAAATGGTTGACGCGGTATTTATCGTACTCGGCGTAATCGCAATTTTGGAAGGCGTCGCTCTCCTCGTCAAATCCTTCGGCAAAAAGGAAACGACCAAATAAGCCGCAAACAATCAAAAGTACAATCCCAAACAAAAGCGAAAGCACAACGTTATAAAAGCGTAAAGCATCAAAAAAACAGCCACTAAAATGGCTGTTTTTTATATCGTTTTTTAATTTTTCAAATCGTTTTCAAGCCGTTTATCTGCGCGCGTTTGAAAGCCGATTGCGTTTTTATTCTTCTTTGTCGTATTGCAAATACGCCTCTTTCAGAATTTTTGCGCAATTTTCCACGCCTATAACCGTGCTGTTGAGCGTGATGTGATAGTTGTCGCTTGCGCCCCATTCCGAATCAGTATAGTAGCGGTAATGTCTTGCGCGCATACGGTCGTTTTCCTTGATAAGTCTTTCCGCCTTCTTGGGATCGTCCGTGCGGCGATAGATGTTGATAACTCTCTCCACTCTATCCTTCATATCCGCATGGATAAACACGTCGAGGCATTTATACTTGTCTTTAAGCACGTAATCGGCGCATCTTCCCACGATAACGCAAGCCCCTTGCTTTGCAAACTGCTCGATTGCCTCCGCCTCGCTGGAATATATACGAGATTCGATATTTTCAAAGTTGTTTATGAGATTGGGAGTCCACATCGAAGTCGTGAACGCAAAAGAGGAAATACCTCTCATTTTCTGTTCGTTTTCCTTGATAAACTCTTGTGCAAAGCCCGAGTTTTCGGATGCCTGCGCAATTATCTCTTTGTCGTAAAAGGGTATGCCGAGTTCGTCGGCAAGCAATCTGCCGATAAATCTTCCGCCGCTGCCGTATTGACGTGAAATCGTAACGATAGTTTTCATACTTCCCTCCTTAAAGCCTCTGCTTTATTATATTATCAATCCGTTTTTCGTTTTCGTCAAGACCGAATTTCGGAAATTTCGTCGCTTTTTTGCTCGTTTCCGCCCTCTTCGACATCGCTATCGCAATCGTTTTCCGCAAGGTTTTGACCATCCAATTGAGACATCTCGACAAGATATTCTTTCATCTGCTCGTCAACCGCCGCCTGATCGTCGTCATCGACTTTGATTGCCTTTATCTTTTTGTCTATCGCTTGCTTTAGGAATATAGCGGCAAAAATGCACGTCAACGCCTCTGCAATGAGGAAAGTCCACCACACCGTTTTCGTTACGTCCTCGGTAAGTGTAAACAGATACGCCGTCGGGAACACGAACACGCAAAGTCGCAACAGAGACAACACGAGCGGTTTCACCGCATAGCCGAGTGCTTGCAACACGCCTTGCACCGCAACGACGAATCCCATAAACACAAAACTTATCGCGCCTATTCTCGTCGCCCTCTCGCATACGGTTATAAGAGCGTCCGACGCACCTTCCGACAATGAGAAAAGTTTTGCAAGCGCCGTTGCTATACCTTCAAACAAAACCGCAATCACCGCACATACGATAAGCGTATCTATTATGCCATACTTTATGCAATCCGTTGCCCTTTGCCTATCCTTCATACCGTAGTTGAAAGAGAGTATCGTAATTATAGTATTGGACAACCCGAAAGCGGAAAACAACGCTATTTGCTGTATCTTATAGTATATACCGAAAGAGCCTACGAGTATGGTTGTATCCGCTTTTGCCGTGCCGAGAATTGCGTTCATACCTGCCATCATGACGGAAAGCAACGCCTGCATGAGCGCAGCGGATATGCCTATCTTGTAAATACGTCCGATTATCTTGAAATCGGGTTTTATGTACTTAATATGACCGTTTATCTCCTTGTTCGTGCAGTAATGGAAAATCATTGCCACGATAAGCGACACGAATTGACCTATTATCGTAGCCCACGCCGCGCCTGCAACGCCCATTCCGAGCGGAAAGATAAACACGTAATCGAGTACGATATTACACACCGCTCCCGACACCTGCGCAATGGTGGAATACATCGTCTTGCCCGTCGCTTGCAAGAATCTCTCATACACCGTATAGCCAATCGATCCGAGGGATAAACAACAACATATTTTGAGGTACGTTGCGCCCATTTCCACAACGGTTTCGTCTTTTGTAAATAGCGAGATAAACCACTTTGAAAGGAAAAGCCCGAACAGCAAAAATACGGCGTAAATGACAAGGCTCAAAAAGATACCGTTGCCTGCCGTTTTATTGACTCTTTCGCTGTCCTTTTCACCGAGGCTTTTGCTAAGGCAGGCATTGATACCTATGCCCGTTCCCACGCCTATCGCAATCATCATAATCTGCACGGGGAACGCAAGCGTCAACGCTTGATTTGCGATTGCCCCCACACCTTCCATATTGGCAACGAATATGCTATCGACAACGTTGTAAAGCGCTTGCAACACCATGGATACGATCATCGGCAACCCCATCTTCCAAAAAAGTTTTTTGAGAGGTTGCACCGCCATTTTGTTTTGACCTATTTCTTCCATACTTCTTCCTCCCCGAGCAACAAAAAAATCGTGTCGCTCGGCAAATCACTACAATCCGGACTTACGCCTTAGGCAACACGATCTTCGTCAATATTTTTATGTTTTGGATTATTCTATCACATTTTTGAGACTTGCGTAAGCGTTTTCGCTTTATTTTCGGACGATTTTTCGCATTGTTTGAGCCAAATCGAATAGATTTCCTCTACGCCTTGCAATACGCACAACAATTGACTTTTGGGCAAATTATATCTATAATTTGAATATAAAATTCAGGCGGTGAAATATGCCATACAGCGTATATCTCAAAAAAGGCGAGGAAAAGCGCGTTAAACAAGGTCACAGTTGGGTGTATGCCAACGAAGTTGCACGCATAGAAGGCAAGGACAAAAACGGCTCCTTGGCAAGCGTGTATTCCTTTGACGGCAAGTTTATAGGCAAGGGTTATATCAATCACCTTTCCAAAATCCTCGTTCGTATTTTCATAAGAGACGAATATCAGTCGGACGATAAGGATTTTTACCTCAATCGTCTCATAGACGCCAACCAAACTCGCATAAATCTCGGCTACGACAACTGCTATCGCATGGTGTTTGCCGAGGCGGACAACATCCCTGCCCTCATAGTTGACAAATACGACGACGTTTTGGTATGTCAATTCCTATCTCTCGGAATAAACATGCGCAAAGACCTCATCGTAGAGTGCCTCGTTGAACTTTTTGCGCCGAGAGGTATATACGAGCGCAGCGACGTAACCGTGCGCAAAAAAGAGGGACTTGAAGAACAAACGGGCGTGCTGTACGGCGAAGTTCCCGACAGAGTTATAATAGTTGAAAACGGCATCAAAATGGCGGTTGACGTCAAAGGCGGACAAAAGACGGGCTACTTCCTCGACCAAAAGGAAAACCGCTTTGCCGCAAAACGTTACGCAAAGGATAAAACCGTGCTTGATTGTTTCTGCAACAGCGGCGGATTTTCCCTCAACTGCGCAACCGTTGCAAAAGAAGTTACGGCTGTGGATATCTCTCAAAGCGCGCTTGACAGCGTCAACGAAAACGCCGCCCTCAACGGTTTTAACAACGTGCATACCGTGTGCGACGACGTATTCGAGGCACTTAGAAAATACAAGGCGGAAAACAAAAAATTCGGGCTTGTCATACTCGATCCGCCCGCATTTTGCAAGAGCGCAAGCGAAGTCAAAGACGCAATACGCGGATACAAAGATATCAATATTTTGGGACTTAAACTCGTGGAAAAAGGAGGCTATCTCATATCCTCGTCCTGCTCGCACTATATGACATTCCCTCTGTTTGAAAAAATGCTCGTAGAGGCGGCGAAAGAAAGCGGTCGCATCGTACGCACGATGGAAATCAAATCCCAAGCCCCCGACCATCCTTCTCTCCTCTGCGCCGAAGAAACGCAATACTTAAAGTTCTTCGTGTTGCAAGTCTTATGAGCAAAAATCGTCGCTGTGGCAACGGCAACACGCAGGTATGCGCATTGCCTTAGCCACGCTAGATTTATTGCTCTACTAACCGCGCAACCGATACACGCTATCAGTTCGTGCAAGGATAAAAACTCCTGCCACAGTTTCGCTATATCGCTTGC
>DBJV01000012.1:2945-3876 GCA_002297185.1 Christensenella sp. UBA767 | reverse complement strand
CTCGGCACGACGTTTCCACCAAACAAAACCGTCCTCTTGCATCTTTTTCCAGTCGTAAATGGGGTTGCCCCACAATTGACCGTCGTCGGAGAACGCATCGGGCGGACAGCCTGCGACCACTTTTGGCGCAAGATTTTCGTCAAGCAAGAAGGATTGCGGATTGCTCCACACCTCAACGCTGTCGTATGCGACGTAAATGGGCATATCGCCGATTATGGAAATGCCTTTTGATTTTGCATACTTTCTGACCGCTTTGTATTGCGAGAAAAACTTGTATTGGACGAACTTCCAAAACTCGCACTCGGCGGAATATTCCAATCTATTGAGTTTTGCATAGTCGTAAAATTTGTAATCGCCCCACTCCGTCCATTGCTTGTAGCCGTTGACTTCTTTGAGGAACATAAAAAGCGAATAGTCGTCAAGCCAGTAGGCGTTGTTTTGCTTGAAACGGATGTAATCGGAAGTCACCTTGAAACGAGCAAACGCTTTTTTGAGCAGCGGCACTCTCGTCTCAAACAGTTTGCCGTAATCTATACGGTTTGAGTCCGTTTCTTCCGCTTTTGCCTCGTCTTTGGTGAGCAAACCGTCACCCACAAGCAAGTCGATATCAATAAAATAGGGGTTGCCTGCAAAAGAACACGGGGATTGATAGGGCGAATCGCCGTAAGCGGTGGGATTGAGGGGCAAAACCTGCCAGCAGCGTTGACCGCATTCAACGAGAAAGTCTATAAACCTGAAACTTTGCGCACCGAAAGAGCCTATGCCGTATTTGCCGGGGAGTGCCGACACGGGCATAAGAATGCCGCTTTTGCGTGTAAAACCGAAATTGGAAAGGTTTTGTCTCATATCAGAACAGTCCCGTAATTTTGCCGTTGTCGTCAACGTCGATTTTTTCTGCCGACGGGACTTTGGGAAGTCCGGGCATGGTCAT
>DBJV01000012.1:0-2816 GCA_002297185.1 Christensenella sp. UBA767 | reverse complement strand
TGTGAAAAGCCTAAATCTTCAAGCGATTTGATTTGTTTTGCGGCATTTGGCAAAATGCTAACGCCGTCGCCGCCATAGACTTTGCGCACGACTTTTTCTATCTTCTCTTTTATGCCGTCGCTCAAATCATAAGCAAATTCAAAGTGGGAATTGTCCTCTTGCTCGCAAAGACGAACGATCTCTTTTGCAAGTTCCTCACCGCCCTTGCCGCCTTCCGCCCATACGGTTGAAAGCACGGTGTTGACTCCGAGTTCCTTGCACTTGGAAATGACGAAATCTATCTCTTTGTCCGTGTCTGTGGGGAAACGATTGACTGCTACGACGCACGGAAGTTTATATACGTTTTTGATATTTGAAACGTGGCGCAAAAGGTTGGGAATACCCTTCTCAAGCGCAGTCAAATTTTCCGTCGCAAGTTCTCCTTTTGCAAGACCGCCGTGCATCTTTAAAGCGCGCACGGTTGCCACGATAACGACGGCACTCGGGGTGAGATTTGCCATTCTGCACTTGATGTCCAAAAACTTCTCTGCACCGAGGTCTGCGCCAAAACCAGCCTCTGTAACGGCATAATCGCCTAGATAAAGTGCCGTTTTGGTTGCAATCACGCTATTGCAGCCGTGTGCGATGTTGGCAAAAGGTCCGCCGTGAACGAGTGCGGGAGTACCCTCGAGAGTTTGTACGAGGTTGGGTTTTAGAGCGTCTTTGAGAAGGGCTGCCATTGCGCCTTGCGCTTTGAGATCCGCCGCAGTCACGGGCTTGTCGTCATAGGTGTAACCCACTATGATTTTGCCGAGGCGGTCTTTGAGATCGGACAATGAAGATGCAAGGCAAAGCACCGCCATAATCTCGCTTGCGACCGTGATGTCAAAACCGTCCTCTCTGGGAGTTCCGTTCGTTTTACCGCCCAGTCCGTCAACAATGAAACGGAGTTGCCTGTCGTTCATATCCACGCATCTTTTCCACGTGATTTTGCGAGGATCTATCCCTAAAGCGTTGCCTTGTTGGATGTGGTTGTCGAGCATTGCAGCAAGCAAGTTGTTTGCCGCGCCTATTGCGTGGAAGTCGCCCGTGAAGTGCAGATTGATATCTTCCATGGGAACGACTTGGGCGTATCCGCCGCCTGCCGCTCCGCCCTTTATGCCGAACACCGGTCCTAAAGAAGGCTCGCGAAGAGCAACGACTACGTCTTTGCCTATGCGCTTTAGTCCGTCGGCAAGTCCTATGGTCGTGGTGGTCTTGCCCTCGCCTGCAGGCGTCGGAGTTATGGCTGTGACAAGCACGAGTTTGCCGCTCTTGCCTTTGCCGTTTTTGATAAGGTTTGCATAGTCGATTTTTGCTTTGTACTTGCCGTACTGCTCGACGTACTCCTCGTCTATGCCTGCGCGCTTTGCAACCTCGACGATTGGGAGCATGCTTGCGCTTTGGGCTATCTCGATATCGCTTTTATATTCCATAACACGACCTCTATGCGACTTGCGCATATTTATTGTAGATATTATATAGAATTATATCACGGAAAACGTAATGATTCAACAATAACTTGACATATCGCTCGACAAGTGTTACAACATTATCCGTAAAAAATAAATCGGAGGAACAAAAAATGAAAGACTTTGCAAATAAGTATATTGCTTGGTATGAAGGTCTTGACAAAATCGTCAAAATTTTGCTTTGCTTGCTTTGGGACGTTCCTGCAAACCTCTATCGTCTTGCAAAGAGCGCAAAAAATGAAAGCGTACTCGGAATCGTGCTTGCTATCGTGCTTATGATTTTCGGCGGTTGGATTTTGTTTGTCATCGACATTTTGAGCCTTGCTCTCAAAGACAAAATCTACTGGATCGACGACCTCAAAGACGAGGAAGAATGCCACTGCTCTTGCTGTGAAAACAAGACGGACAATTCCGACATCGACGACCAAACAAAGTAATCGGTTGAAAAAAGAAAAGAAAAACGTGCCTTATCGGCACGCTTTTTTTTGCACGAAATGCGTTATTTTGATTTTTTCTTGGATTTCTTTTTGGATTTTGCCGCATCGTATAACTCTATCTCTTTGGCAAAGTCGATTTCTTTGAGTTCGCCCTTGGTGGCGAGATAACAATGCTTGCCGAGGGCGAATATGTAGCGGTCGTGGTCGAGGCTGTCGCTATAGACGTTTTCGACTTCCGCGTCGGGCAAAATTTCATTCAAGCGGCGCACTTTTTCGTCTTTGCGGCAGACTTTGCCGAGCAGGTGTCCGTTCTTTTTGCTGTGAGGGCTTGCGATGCAATAGTCTATTTGCATGCGCTTTGCAATCTCTTCGATGAGGAAATCGGGGCTTGCGCTGATAAGAACGCTCTTGCGAGACATGTCGCGATTTTCGGGCTTGAAGAAGTCGTAAATGTCTTTTTCGTGCTTGTCCCAATACTTTTTGACCGTCTTTTCGGTGTTGATGAGCGAGACAAAATTGAATGCGATTTTCTTGAAGATCGGCACGGGCAAAATCTTCGTTACCATCAAAAAGCCCCAAAAAAGTTGGAAGGGCAACAAAATTAGCGTCCACGGACAATGCGCCATCGACCAAAACCAATAGTGCAACGCGCTGTCGTACGGAATCGCCGTCTTGTCAAAATCGTAAATGTCAATCTTTGTCTTTTCTTGTTCCATGATGATATGATTGTAACATATAAAAAATAAAAAAGAAAGACCCAGTTTTTATTTAAATAAAAGTGATATTTGCGCCGTAGGCTCAAGTGATATTCTCGCAAAGCGAGAGTGATATTTTTTGCTTGCGCAAAAAGTGATATTGCGCCGTAGGCGCAGTTGTGGAATATTCCATA
>DBJV01000007.1 GCA_002297185.1 Christensenella sp. UBA767 | reverse complement strand
GTCTAAGAGCAACGTTAGGCGAAATAAATTATTATTTCGCTGATGGAACATTCCAAAATTATTAATTATTAATTATTAATTATTAATTTCGACCATGAGACACAAACTTTCCAGACAAGACACCATATATGCCGTTGCACTCGCAGGCATCAGCGCTGCGGTGGCTTTGCTTATGGTTTGGCTCGGCGTCGTCGTGCGTTTCAGTACGGTGGCGTTTTTTATTGCCGCAAGCATTGCGGTGATGGTGCCTGCCTCTCAAAAGTATTACGTTTCATCCGTCTTTGCATATCTCGTGTCTGCAGGGCTTTCCTTTTTGGTGGCAGGGGACATATTCTCTGTTATGGGTTACGTCGTGTATTTCGGACCAATGGCGATAATCACCGCCGTGTTTTTCAACCACAAGGACAAAGTCAAGTGGTGGATTGCGCTCATCGTCAAAGTCGTATATATCAACGCCGCACTTGCAATACTCTATTTTTTGTGTCACAACATCGTGCTTGACGAGTCCATAATCGACAAGGTTCAGTATTGGATGATTGCGCTTTTCGGCACGGTGATTTTGGTTGCGATTGATTATATGTTGCAATTCATATACAGGCGCGCAGGAGTATTGCTCTCTCGAGTATTACGCAAAAAGGGCGCAAAATCCGATGATTCCGATGTCATTGAAAACGACGACGAGGACGCACCTTTCGGCGAAAGTCCGTTTGAAGAGTGGGGCGACAGCGGCAACGATAACGACAATACCTCAGACGACGATAGCGATAAAAACGACGACGAAGATTCCGACGGTTTTGACGACGACAATGGTGATAGCGGCGACAATTCCGACGATTCAAACGACGACGATTTGCAATAATTGCAATTGACATTTCTGCATTTTTGAGGAGAAAGCGATATGGAAAATGAAAAAAGAAATCCATACAAAGTGGTAGGTTGGACGTGGTGGGACAACTTCGATTACGAGAACGCGCCGCTTAGCGACGACGTCATAGACGCCGTGGTGGAGGAGATAAAGGCGCACGGCTATTCTTTTGGCGGAGATTCGCATCAAAACAAAGACGGTTGCGTGCCGTTGCTCAACACGGCGCAAGCGGTTAGATGCAGTATGCGCGAATGGGGCGGCATTATGGCAATTGCATACCTCGGTCGTTGCGTGGATTTGGCATATATGGGTTGGTATATGGACTGCTGCACCAACGAACTTGTCTATCCCGAAGAGCATATTGACGAGTCGCTTTTCACCCATCCTCACTATTTCAAAACGGGCATCAACTCCAAACGCATGGACGCGCTTTTGAAAGAGGGCAGTTGCATTGACGTGCTTGCGACTTGGGACGAAGTCGAAAACATAGCCGCAGGAGATTTCGGCGATTTGTGCGCCTTTGACGGTAATTCCGATTGGACGCGTGTAAGGATAAAAAACGTCACTCGTTTTGAAAATCCCAAAGCGTTTATCGACAGCGACATTTTCCCCAAAACGGATATTGCTCATCTCACGGGATACGTGCTTAAGACCGCAATCAACAGCGCAAGAGAGAACGTCCCCATAAACGATAAAGAGGGCGTAACCTGCATCGAGTACGAATTGGTTGAAAACGAAGAGGACTTGATTCAATCCATCTACGACAGCCAACAAGATTAAGCCACAACTTTAAGATAATCGCCGCAAAATCATATAAGCCTAACGACAAGAATTTAGGTGTAAAATCAGGCGATTGGCGGTGGGTAAAATTAGTTTTATACGGACAATAAAATTAGTAATAAAATATCTTAATATAACTAATATGCAACAAGCGCGCCTATGTTGGCGCGCTCGTTGCATAAAGGAAGGAATTGTACAAAAAAACAGTTTTATCAACACATTTCTGCAATGTAAAATGCGTGTTTTGCAATTATTCGTTAAATTGTGTCGCATTGTATTTTAGTCTTTAGTGCTATGCGCATTGCTTGTTTTTCGACTAAAAATCCAAAGACGTTCTTTTTTGTTAAGCGCACGGAGAAGGCGCATTTTTTTGGGTTACAAATCCAAAAAGTCAACGCCTGCAAGCAAGACATTTTCTATCTTTTTGTTCTTCAACGAGTAATAGATTATCTTGCCGTCACGACGTTGCTTGACGATATCTGCGGCGCGTAGAAGTCGCAATTGATGAGAGCAAGTGGTTTGGTTTATTCCCAAAATGCGAGACAAATCGCTCACGCACATTTCGCTTATGCACAGGGCGCAAATGATTTTTGCACGGGTAGCGTCGCTGCACGCCGAAAAGAATTCCGCAAGCGAGTGCAGCGTTGCGTTGCGAGGTATGTAGTCTATTACGGTTTGTTCCGTTTCATAATCTATCAAGTTGTCCATAGCACGATTATAAAGCGGATATGAATGAGAAAAACGAGTAACTTTGGCGTATCGTGGCGCATATTGTGGTAAAAAGTCAAAGAGGTGCAATATGTTTGATGACAACTGGTTTTTGTTTTTGCTTATCATAATGATAGTGTTCATCTCCGACGGCGATTTTTCGCAGCGAGAGATATGCGTTATGCTTGCAATCCTTGCGGCGCTTGCGCTTACCAACTCTTCGTCCACGGTCACGACGAGTTCGACGGATACAAACTGTTTCTGCAACAAAACCATATAAGCGCAGGGCAAAACCGCCAATATATAAATATAAAGAACAATACTGCTATAAAAAACGTCGATATCGACGTTTTTGGCATTGATTTTATCTCGTATAACTGCTAAAATATCCATATATCGACACCGAGGTGGTTATATGAGCAAAAAAGCGAAAATCGCGGTCATCACAATCGTGAGCATAGTCCTTGCAATCGGCGTTGTGGTCGGCGGGATGGCAGGCTCTGCGCAAAGAGCAATCGACGACGGCGCACGTACGACGTTTTTGTCGAATTGGATGAGTTTTGCAAAGGACGACACGCTTTTGACTCAAACGGTTATCCCCGGCGCGCACGACGCAGGCACCGCCGGCATGATGTGGGCAGCCGAAACGCAGGACAAGAGCGTCGGCGAAATGCTCGAATGCGGCGCGCGATATTTCGACATAAGAGTGAAAAAAGACGGCGACAAACTCGTCATCTTCCACGGCCCTATAAAAGGCGTCGAATTTTCGCCGATCGTTGATGATATTGCCGCATTTTTGAGCGCAAATCCCAGCGAAGTTTTGCTCCTCGACTTCCAACACTTCGAGGGTGAGGGCGTTATGGAGGCTGTGGATGCAATCCTTTGCGACAAACTCGGCGAAAACATAATAAGAAACAACACGGACACCGACGATCTTACCTTTGTCAAGTCCCTGACGTTGGGGAGCGCGAGGGGTAAGGCTCTTATCTTTTGGGGCAATTATTTCAAACAAGGTTCCGTTTGTTCGTATGCAAGCGAGCGCGATTATTTATTTGGGCGCAACAACGACGGCGGCACGAGAGAGGGCAGCGTTCTTCAATCCTACTATGTTCGCAAACTGAACACCAAATCTTCCAAGAAATACATATCCGAGGCAATCCCCGAATACGTAAAACAATACAAGGCAAGCGAAGGCGGATTTTTCGTGATGCAATGCCAACTCACCGACCCGATTTTCATTGCAGGTCCCAAATTTTTGGAAGGCACGCACGCTAAAAATGCGTCGAATTTTGTCAAAAACCTTGCAAACGAGGATTATTTCGATTGCGTCAACATAATCATGCGCGACTATCTCGGCGCAGACAAGTGCAAAGAAATCATTGCGCTCAACCTTGCAAAAGGCAATATAAAAGACGAAAATATTGCGATTTTCACCCAAGAAACGGCATAAAAACCGCCAAAAAATCGCTTAAAAATGCAAAAATGTCGGAAAATAAGAGCATAATCTTATTTGAAAGCAAAGAACGACAAATATAAAAACAAAGCACAAGAATTTACGAAAAATGGTTGATTTCAAGGCAAAAATCAAAGACGTACCAGACAATCCCGGCGTGTATATGATGCTGGACGACAGGGGCGGAATAATCTACGTAGGCAAGGCGAAAAACCTCAAAAACAGACTCCGCTCTTATTTCTTCAACCTCTCGGGACGTCCCAAGAAAGTTTCCGCCATGCTCGAACACGTGGCGGATTTTCGCTATATCATTTGCGCAAGCGAAGTTGACGCTTTGCTCACGGAAAACAACCTCATCAAAAAGCACACGCCGAGATACAACATCCTCCTCAAAGACGACAAAGCCTACCCGTTTTTGCGTATCGACATGCACGAAAAATATCCCACGATACAACTCGTGCGCAAACTCAAAAACGACGGCGCAAAGTATTTCGGTCCTTATATGCAATCTGTCAATATCCGCGATATATTCGACTTAATTCACACGGCGTTTAGCGTGAGAGACTGCAATCGCGACATGTCCAAACCCTCGCGCCCGTGTCTCAACATGCACCTCGGTAGATGCCTCGCGCCCTGCACGCAAAAGGTGAGCGAGGAAGAGTATAAGGCGGAAATGCAAAAAGTCATAGACTTTTTGAGAGGTAACGACAGAGAGGTGGAGAGAGTTCTCACGCAAAAAATGCAAAAGTTTGCGGCGGAGGAAAATTACGAAGTCGCGCTCAATTATCGCAACAAACTCAAACTCCTCGACAAACTCGTGCGCAAGCAGGTCAGCGCACTCCCCAAAGGCTTCAATCTCGACATCTTTGCATTCGAGAGCAACGGCATAGTGTCTGCAATCAACATGCTCGTCGTGCGCGCAGGCAAACTCGTTGGCGGCGAAAACGTCGTCACGGACGGCGCAGACGAGGACATCGCAAGCTATATCTACCAATACTACAAAAACAATCCGCCTCTTTGCGACGAAATCGTCACGGATTGCGTGGCGGACACGGACAGTTTGGAGAGTGCAATCGCACCGCTTTGCGCGCATTCCGTCAAAGTGGTCGTGCCAAAGCAGGGCGCAAGAAAGCAATTGCTCGAACTTGCCCACTCCAACGCATACGACGCAATGACCAAGCACGGAAGTCAGGAAGAACGCCGAATTTTGCGCACGCAAGGCGCGGTGAGACAACTTGCGGACTTGCTCAATTTGCACACGCTCCCCAACCGTATGGAATGTTACGACATCTCGCACATCTCCGGCACGGACAAGGTGGCAAGTATGGTCGTTTTCGAGTACGGCGAGCCTAAAAAGGCGCATTACCGCAAGTTCAAAATCAAGACTGTCGAGGGCAACAACGACTTTGCGTGCATGAAAGAAGTGCTTATCCGCAGATTTAACGAACTCAAAACCAGCGATGACATAAGTTTTGCCTCTCGCCCCGACTTGCTGGTTATAGACGGCGGCAAAGGACAACTCGGATACGCCATGGAGGCGCAGCGCGAAACTGGTTGCGAGGACATCGAAATTTTGTCGCTCGCAAAGAGGGAAGAAGAGGTATTTCTCGGCAGCGCACCCACGACCTCCATTATGCTCCCAAAAGACAGCGTGGCACTTCAACTGCTGCAAAGAATCAGAGACGAGGCGCACAGATTTGCTATAACTTTCCACCGCAATTTGCGTAGCAAGCACCTCAGCGAAAGCGTACTTCGCAGCATAGACGGCGTTGGTGAAAAGACTTGCGCAAGGCTTATAAAAGAGTTCGGCTCGGTGGAAGAAATCAAGCGCAAAAGCGCCGAGGACTTGTCCAAACTCGACGGCATATCCACGGCTTTCGCACAAAAAATATTAGACGAACTCAACAAAAAATAAAAATCAAACTGCCACACGAAAATTACCGTGTGGCAGTTTTTGTATTACCTCTAATCATTCTTTATACTGTTTAATAGTCAACATCCCAATAGTGTGCGTCGTAACTCCTTAAATACAATTTCCCCTTTCCTCAAGGTGTTTTCCCT
>DBJV01000113.1:3519-3662 GCA_002297185.1 Christensenella sp. UBA767 | reverse complement strand
TAATATTGAGATGAAGAGCGCTAAAAAGCTTAATTCTATATTTTTAAATTAAAATAACAACTCAACTTATAAAAACGTGATAAATAGATGAATTAAAATAAAAAAAACTATATAAAAGCTCTCCAAACAGATGAGTAACGCGA
>DBJV01000113.1:0-3456 GCA_002297185.1 Christensenella sp. UBA767 | reverse complement strand
TGCTGACAAAGTTAATCGCTGCTTGGTGAGCTTTTATCCTATAACACGGAGAGGAAGGATAAGATATAGCCAACGGTCGCTTTCGCCCTTAATAATTCCGGGTGCCGTTGAGGTGGTGAAGTTGAGTGTTACAAACGGCTCGTCGATTGCGTGCATGCTGTCGATGATGTATTTGGAGTTGAAACCGATCGTAAGGTCTTTTCCTTTGAGTCCGATGGTGACTTTTTCATTGATTTCGCCGTCGTCGCTGTGTGCATTGAGGGAAATCGTGTCCTCTTTGATTTCCATCTTAACGTAAGACTTTTTCTCTGCGCGATTGATGAGGGATACACGGTCGATTGCATTTTCAAAGAGTTTCTTGTCAATCGTAACTTCCGTTGTGAAAACGCTGGGGATAATCTTTTCGTAGTTGATGTATTCCTCACCTATAAGTCTCGTGACGATTTTGGTGTGGAAGAGGTCAACCATGATATAGTTTTTCTCAACATAGACGGTGATCGTCTCTTCGCCTTCGTCGATAAGGCGAGCAAGCTCGTTCATGCTCTTGGATGGAACGACGATTTTGTCAACGATGCCGTTGTTTTTGATTTGCGCTCTTGCAAGTGCGAGGCGATATCCGTCGGATGCGACAGCCTCTACCTCTTCGTCTTTGATGTTGAGGCATACGCCGCGAAGGGAAGGTCTTGCCTCGTCAACCGCAACGTTGAATATAACCTTTGAAATGATGTCCTTGAATTCTTTTTTGAGGATGATAAAGGAATTTTGAGTATCGACCTCTTTGAATACGGGGTATTCGTCCGCGCTCATGCACTTGATTTGCAATTCGCTATCAAGATACTTAATGATTAGTTTTGTGGGATCGGTGCCGTCGAGTTCGATTTGCTCGTCCTCGATTTTCTTTGCATAATCCGCAAAAAGTTTGCCCGGCACGACGATTTCGCCTTCGATAAGCACTTGCGCATTGATTTTCTTTTCAATAGCAAGTTCAAGATCGGTTGCAAAAATCGTGAGCGTATCACCCAAAGCGGTGAGTTTTACACCGTCAAGAATGGGATTATTACGTTTTACGGGAAGTGCCTTTACAACTTTTGCGAGAGCATCGCTCAATTCGTTTCCTTGACAAATAAGTTTCATATTTCGCCTATATATTTTTTATTCTTTTATTTTTAATAATGATAACATAAATAAGCAATGTTGACAAGTGGAAAATACAACCACCACCACAAAGTATGCTTATTTACGATTTATCCAAGCCCAATATCTTGTCGTTTTCAGCGTATTGTTATGTTGACAAAAAGTGCATTTACGTCAACATATTGTCAACAACTTTTCCAAGTTGTCAACAAAGTGCCTAAAACGATGTGTTTTGCGATTTTTTGTTGCGTATTTTTGCCTACTTCGATTATCAAAATTTGAGTATATCGAACGAGAATATCGCCGAGAATACGTACGCTACGATAAGGCTTATCGCAAACATCAGCGCAAAAATTGCCAAATTGCGTTTTGTGTGTTTCACGTCCTTGAAGAGATACACAAATCCAAGCCCTGCGTTCATGCAAAGTCCGCCGAGCGTCGCGCCGAACCCAAGTCCGCCCATAATATAAAGTTCGCTGAGTACAACGGACGAAACACAGTTTGGAATCGCGCCGACGACGACCGCAAGCAGCGGAGCAAGATATTTGTTTGCTGTCAAAAATTCGACGAGTTTGTCTTGCCCGACTCTATACATAATCACGCTCAATATCACGTTTACGACGAATACGTATCCGAATATTTCAAGAGAGTGTTTGAGAGGATGGAATAAAAATCTGTCGAGTTTTTGCTCTTTTTCCGTCTTTTGCTTTTTCTCTTCGGCTGCTTTGTTTTCTTCCTCTTTTATGCTTTCTTCTTCAAAGCGTTCACATTCCTTGCAATCTTCACAATCGCACTTTTCGCAATGTATATCTTCTTTCTTTGGGACGACTTCCGCGCTCGTGCATTCGGTAAGTCTTATCTTGTATTGCTCGTCGCAATGCTCGACGTGGTGTTCCACCTTCTTGCGACTTTTGGTCATAACGAGGTCGATAAGATATCCGAAGAGCAACCCCAACGCAAACTTGAGTGCGATTATAGGCAGCACATGCAACGCCTTTTCCGGCGTGCCTAAAAAGATAGGCAACGCCTCGTCGCTCGTCGCAAGATATACGCCTATAAGCGTGCCGAGAGTAAGATGTCGTTTTTGATACAAATCCGTCGCAACTATACTAAATCCGCATTGAGGCAATAGCGAAATACTCACGCCTATAAGCGGCGCAAGATTGCCTTTGAGTTTAATTTTGTCGGATAGTTTCGGTTCGATAAAAGCGATGATAAATTGGAAAACAACCACCACCGCAAGTATCTTCAAACTATCCAGAAACGCATCTAAAATTACTTCACCCATACGTATAATATTATAGCACTATATATAGAAAATACAATCCATTTACAATATAAAAGCGCAAGTTTTTACAATTCTTGCGCCTTTGTTTATTTAATGTAAATTTTGTGATTTTTTACATAAAACATAGTTTATATTGAATATTTGAACATATAAACGCTTATTTTTGTAAAAATACACTTAAAACTTATTCTCTATACCTACTCATCATTTCCTTAAACAACTCTTGCGTGGAAGGCGGTGTATATGTAATTGCGTTTGCACCTGCGTCTATTGTTTGAAGTATGCTTTCTTCCGTTTTTCCGCCCGATGCGATAATCGGAATATCAGGGAAGTCGTCTCGTATTTTCTTTACGATGCGAGGTGTGTCTATTCCACACGCAACGTTTATAATCGTCGCGCCTGCGTCAAGTCTTGCCTGTATATCCGTGTCCTCTTTTGTAACGGTTATGATAACGGGAATATCAACACCCAAAGCAACCGCCGTGAGATTCAAGTCTGAAATAGGGGCGTTAAGCACAACACCCATTGCGCCTTGCGACTCAACGTCTTTTGCAATCGCAACCGTGCGCAAGCCTTTCGTCGTGCCACCGCCAACTCCGCAAAATACGGGAATATAGGACGCTTTTATAATAGCGTCGCTTATCACTTGTTGGGGAGTGAACGGATACACCGCAAACACCGCGTCTGCATCGCAGTTGCGGATAATCGCAAGATCGGTTGTGAACACAATGCTCTTTATTCGCCTTCCGTATATAACGATTCCGCTTGCCTTTCTGATACAATCCGGCATTTTCAGAATATTGTGCCTAAGCCTCGTTTCGATATTCGGAACGTATTTACTGTCCTTTTCTTTTTCCATAGTGTCCTCCTTATCAAGAGTTTTTAATATAAAAACATACAATTGTTAAATAAGTATTAAACACAAAAAATACCTTATATTATGCTATGGTAATAAAACAGCATGAAATAAGGATAATTGTTTTGAATGGTATCTAATAAAAATAATAACGATATTGAGAAAAGCTCAACTTTTT
>DBJV01000040.1 GCA_002297185.1 Christensenella sp. UBA767 | reverse complement strand
AAGTTGTGCATTTCCACTTTATACTTTTTGGAAATGCTGTTCTTTGCACACTTCATTGCAAACTTGGCAATCTTCAAACTGAGTTGCACGAGTGCTACGAAGAAGGTGAATCCAAACACTATCCATTTGGTAAGGTCGGGCTTGCCGGTTGCGATACCCACCATAGATACTGCGGTGAGCGCAAGGAAGAACACGTTGACGAACGCTTTGAAAATTCCCAAAATTTTCTTGTAGGTCTTGACGTTGGTTTTGAGTTTCTTGGGGTCTTTGAAGGTAAGCGCAACGAGTGCGATAAACACGCCTACGAACACCGCAAGCATAGGAATGAGCGCATACGTGTAAGCGCTGTCAACCCACTTCTTTGCGACGAACGTGCATACCGACGATATTGCGTAAAGCGTGGAAATAATCGTCCATACGACGTCGATTTTTTGGAATGTCGTGAGTTTTTTGCTCTCCTCTTCCGCCACCACTTCGCTCGTGGCTTTTTCCACTTGCTCGCTTGTGTAGTCACCCGATATTCCCTTCTCGTCCGCAATTGCGGCTTTGGGGGTAAATTTTGCTTTCTTTGCCATATACTTCTCCTAAAAAACGACCTGCCCGTACGGGGCAGGCCTCAAAATTTTTTCTATGTATGTTACACTTCTTTTGCAACCGCTCTTGCAAGGAAATCGTCGCAAAGTCTGATGTTTTCGATTGCAGCGCCCTTGTTCCAGTTGAGCGGATAGCAATGGTTGTCAAAGAACTTGGTGCTGTGATGTTCCTCTACGTGTACGCCGAGGTCTTGAAGTTTCTTGACGAGTTTTTGTCCTTGACCTTTGCAGAACATATCCTTTTCAGCATACGTGATGAAGGAAATCGGGAATTTTTCGTCCACGTATCCGAACGGCGCGAGATAGTCGGTGTATTCGTACTTGTCGAGTTCTTTTACGTGTACGCCGCTGAAATCGTACAAAATCTTGTCCGTGAGATTGAAGGGCATTTTTTGTCCGAGAGCCTCGCCGATGTCGTAAATGCCGCAGTCGAGCATAGCCGTGCGGAATTTCAAATCCGTGCTTACGCCGAACTTTTCTTGAAGAGCCTTGTTGGTGGATACGCAGGAGAGCATTGCGGAATAGTAGCCGCCCGCCGAGTCGCCCGATACGCACATATTGTCAAGGTCGAGATTGTATTTTTCCGCATTTGCGCCAACCCAATTGAGAGCGGAGACGAGATGTTGCAATCCCTTGGGGAAGAGATACTTTGGACCGAGACCGTAGTTGACGTTGACTACGAAGAAACCTTTGTTTGCCGCCCATTTGGCAAGTCCTCTGCGGTAGTGCTTGTCGCCTGCCACAAATCCGCCGCCGTGAATGTAGAAGAACACGGGATATTTTTCGTTGCCGTCTTTTTTGACGTAATAAGTGTCGAGCTTGCAAGCGTCGTCCTTGTCGTATGCGATGTCCGTCTCGATCTCGAACTTCACGTCTTTGAATCGGAGCATCTTCTTGTTGTTTTGCGAACCGTCGAACATTTTGTCGATTGTCACAAACAAAAATTGCGCAAAAGTCATAATAATTACCCCTTTTGGATTATTTAATAGAATTTTAGCATATATCGCACATTTGTGCAATATTTATCTCTCAAATTTGCTCACACAATTTGTTTTTGAAAAATATATTGACATAAAGCAAAACTTATGTTATTTACATATAGAAAAACTTTGTGGACTTTTCCGGGCTACGCCAACTTTTCGCCACACGATTGCGCTTTTGCAATTGTGTTATTTTTTTGCAAGGCGCACGAAGGAAAGGCATTATGAAAAAAATCACCCTACACAGCGAAATCGTATATTTTGTCGCAATTATACTTCTTGCGCTATCCGTCGCTATGCTTACGACGTCGGGATACGGGCTTTCCATGCTCGTTGCGCCTGCGTATATATTGAGCCTTATTCTCGGCATCGAGTTCGGCATTGCGGAATACATCGTGCAAGGCATATTGATAATACTGTTCTGCATCATCGTAAGGCGGTTCAAGGTTGGATATCTCTTCTCGTTTATATCCTGCCTTCTTTACGGCGCGATACTCATTGCGTGGCAAAAAATCCCCTTCTTCAACACTTCTATCAATCCGCCCGAAAGTTACGAGACGTGGCAAAGAGTGCTGCTTTTTATATTCGGCGATTTGCTGACGTTCTTCTCGGTTGCGCTCTCGTTTAGGGCATACCTGCATCCGCAAGTTTACGACTTTTTCGTCAAAGGCGTGAGCGAAAGATACCACTTTAAACAAACTATCGTAAAAACCGTGTTCGACCTCTGCTGCCTTGCAGTCGGCACGGCAATGACGCTGATTGCGTTCAAAGAGTTCCGCGGAATATACTGGGGTACGCTTGCAACGGCAATATGCGGCGGCACGATTATAGGCTTTTTCAGCAAAATACTGGACAAGATTACGGTTACAAAATCGCTCTTCCCCAAACTTGAAAAATACTTCGAGATAGACGACAAAGTCGCGTCAATCAAAACCGACGAATACGTACGAGAGTAAAGCGACCTACGTTCAACTTTTGTTTCTCTCTAATTAAATACAGAAAAATATACCTATAAAAAATATTTGACTTAACATAAAAACGGCGCGAAATTGCGCCGTTTTTTTATAGAATTTTTATATTTTTACGCCTCGATTGCGTTGAATTCTTTGAGGTTTTTCTCGACCAAATCAAAGTAGTGATTGGCGATTTCGACGTCTTTTTCGTTGCCTCTGATTGCCGTGGAGAGCGTTACTCTGCCGAGTATGGTCGTGACGGACATAAGGAAGAAGGGTTTGTACTTAACTGCGCCCGAGATGAAGCCGTCAATCATTTGCATGCCGTCAAAGGTGAGTTTTTTGTCGTCTAGCAAGCCCATGTTGCTGACTGCGATAAGCGGATTGTCGTATCCCGCCTTGATTGCAAACTCCGCGATATCGTGCGGGAAGATGGTGTAGGCAAGTTTGAGAAGAGGCAAGGAATAAAGCCCCATAAACTTGTCGCGTTTGTAGCCTTTGGTGGAGCGGATGATGTTGACAACGGTGTCTTGCATCGTATCGCCTTTGCAAAGGGTGCGCACTGCCATCCACGCCGTGTGGTTGGTAAGACCGCCCTGCAAGCCGCCCTCGACGATGTGCTTGCGAAGGTCGATTGCACAAGATACCGTGAGGCTGTCCTCGTCCTTAAGTCCGCAAAGTTCGTAGAGAGAGCGGAACACGAGCGCCATAATTGCGTCGTTGACGGTGATGCCGAGTTTCTTGGCAACGGCACGCATTCTTGCAAAATCTTCCTGACCGATTTCTCTCTTTATAATGCGGTTGACGTCCTCGGGTACGCTTTCCGACCACGGGAAAGCCACTTTGTCTTGCGCCTTGCTTATGTTCTTATAAAGTCCTTTTGCGTGCTTGAGGTCGTCGCCTTCGAGCATGGAATACACTTGCTCGTATGCACGAGAACCCGTTTTCATTTGGAGCGAGGCATAGTCGCCGCCTTTGAGAGCATTGTAGTTGTTGCAAAGCGTTGCAAGGAAGTATTTGAGGTCGCCGCCGTCCATACACATATGGTTGTTGCGCCAGCAGAATATGCTTTGATTGTCGTCCTCGAAAACTGCGATTTTGACTTGTACGTTGTTGTCGTAAGGGATGACTTCGCAAAGCCACTTGTCCGCAACTTCGTCTGCGTTCTCCACACGCTCGTAGGATACGATATCGTCAATCGTATATTTCTCTTCCTTCCAATACGGCTCAACAACCGTGGTGTTGAAAGACGAGTGAAGTACGGGCGCTTTTTCAACCATATACAGCACGGCGTTTTTGAGTGCGGTCATGTCGAAACTCCCCTTGTAAGAGAATTTCGCATGCACCATTCTGTCGTAATAGTTGCGGAAAAGAAACTGCATTCTATCCCACATTTCAGCCTTTATAGTGTTTGCCATAACAATTCCTCTATTTACATAAAACGATGTTTATATCGTCAAAACGATATGTTAATCGTCCCATTCTGTCCAATATGCCTCGTTTTGTTTTTCGTTCTTATCGGCAAGTTGCGCCTTTTCTTTGGCGTTGTTTTTCTTTGCTTTTTTGACGACTACCACAATGACTTGCACGAGTGCGCAAACAACGCCCGCAAGGCAAAGCAACCAGCCCGGATGCCAAATGCTTCCGATACCGAGTATTACATCGAGAGTGATACCCAATATGACGTAAAGCATCACGCCGAACACCTCGACAAACACGGGAAGTTCAAACCACTTTACCTTGCTGTTCGTAGCAAAAGCGATTGCCGTATCCGCGCCGAGAACGACGACGGGCATCGCAAGGAAAGCAAGCCACGAGCCGTTGACTTTGAACACGAGTTGAAGAACCAAAAATACGAACACCGTCAACAACACCTCGCATACCGCGATGCACAGTCTTGTGAAAACGTATTTGCGTTTTTGCGCCGTCTTTACGGACAAATAAACGAGAATAACGCCGATACCCGCGAAAATTCCGCCTACCATAATAAGCCACGTCGGAGACCACACTTTCGTAACCGCGCCTACGACGAGATACACCACCGTCAAAAGCAGAACGACCGCAACGGAGCAAATGCTTGCGACGCTCACTTTGCGCTTAACCTCTCCGCTCTTGATTTGTCTGCTTTCGAAATTTTGGAGCGTAAGGTCGATGTCTCCGAGTTCGGACACAGCCATATCGTAAATAAGCTCGTCGTCGGAGACGCCTTTTATGCGCAACTCCTGCTCTCTGTCGAGAAGCTGACGGAGCAATGCTTTGCGGTATTCCATAGCCGCTTTCGTGGGTGCAATTTTTCTGAAATGTTCCTCAAGGAACTGTTTGAATTTCTCTTTCATTTTGTTTTCCTCTTACACTCTCGTGTCGTGATTTACACCTAATATACGAACGGTGTGACGTTTGGTTACGCAATCACGCAAAAAATTTTTCGCGCATAGGATGTAAAAGCATCGAGCATCGTAGTTCTTTTATATTTTATACCAAATGCGCGCGCTTTTCAACAAATACTTGAATCGTGCGGCGCAAATTCCTCCGCTAAATAAAACGGTACATAAAAAGGAGGTATCGAATTATGCTTTTCAACTGGTTTGGCAACTCGTGTTGCAACAATAATCCTCGTCCGTGCGGTTGCTCGGGCGCAAACACAATCGAATATATCAGAGGTCCTATAGGTCCACAAGGTCCCGTCGGTCCTATGGGTCCGATGGGACCGCAGGGAGCGCAAGGCATACAAGGGCCTCAGGGCGCGACCGGAGCAACGGGAGCGACAGGCGCAACGGGTCCGCAAGGACCGCAAGGAGAAGCCGGCACAAGCGCGTTGCAAGACGCTCTGTACGCTTACGGCGAAACGCAAACGGTCGCGTCGGCGGCAATTATTCCGCTTGCAAACTCGACCACCACGCCGACGACCACTATGGCACTTACCGACAACGCCGTAGTTTTGCCAACAGGCACTTATCTCGTGACCTACGGCGCAACCGGCACGAGAACTACGGACGGAAATCTCTCCGTGCAGCTGTACGCAAACGGCACGGCAATAGCAAACGAAGTCATATCCGCAAACGCAACTTCCACAAACTCCGCAAATCTGTCCAAAACCATTCTCTACAATGCGACGGCGGACGGCACAACTCTTTCGCTCTACAACACGTCGGGCGAGAGCGTAAACCTCACGGGAGCGAATATCACGGTAAAGAGAATCGTATAAATCTGCTCAATTATAATAACAAATATAATAACAAAAGCGGATAATACGATTTCCCGCGCAAGCAAAAAACGCAAGTCCATATAACTTTTGTATGATCTATACATTGGTCTATATAGGCTTGCGTTTTAAAATGGGTTTTACTATATCCTATCGCATATGCCGATATAGGCTTAACTTTGAAGAACGAGCGAAAAATGAGGCGGTTTTTCAATAAAAATCGTCTCTTTTTATTAGTTATTCGACAAATGTAATATTGGTTGATTTTTACATTCCGTTTTTTCGACAAAAAGTTACAAAAAGCGTTGATTTTTATATTTTAAGTTGTTAGAATGAGGGTGCTGTACGCGCGCATATGTCCGTATATACGTGTACGCGCTATCAATATTATCCACACGCGCGACAAAAAGTGCGCTCGTTTTCGGAGTTTGCGATATGAACGGAAAAACGATTATCATTGCCGTTGCCGGAAAAGGAGGAGTCGGAAAGACCTCTCTTTCTGCCGTAATCGTAAAACTTCTCGTAGAGAATTTCCCCAATAAAAAAATACTCGCAATAGACGCAGACCCTGCAATCGGTCTATCCACGGCTTTGGGCATAGAGCCGAAAAAGACGATAGACGACGTGCGCAAAGAGACCGTGGAGCAGACGCAAAACGGCAAAATCGCACCGATTGAAATTTTGGGAAATGCGGAATATTCCATAGAAGAGGCGATTTGCTCTTCAAACGGCTTTGACTTTATCGCAATCGGACGGCCCGAGAGCGCAGGCTGCTACTGCAAGATAAACACGTATCTTAAAGACGTGATTGCGCTCATTGCCAAACACTACGATTTCGTGGTGATAGACGGCGAGGCAGGCATAGAGCAAGTCAACCGCAGGGTTATGGAAAAGGTGACGCATCTGTTGCTTATCACAGACCAATCCAAGAAAGGTCGCGACGTTGTGAAAACCATTGCAAAAGTCGCAAAAGACCTCGTTATGTATGACGAAATCGGCGTAATTCAAAACAGATTGTCCCCCGAGGCTATGGAGCAAAAGCCCGTGGTTGACGATATAAAAACGCTTGCCTATATCCCGTCGGACACCGCTTTGGCGCACTGCGACGTTATGGGCGAAAACGTGTTCCTCCTTTCCGACGACTCACCTATCTGCGTCGGCGCGAAAGAGGCTTTGCAAGAAATACATATTTTATAGGAGATATATTGTGAGAGATCTAAAACACCTCATCTACTTTGAGAACTTGTTGGAAAACTCCAACAACGAGCTCATCCAACAGGCGCAAGAGGCAGGAAGAAAGGCAATCGGACACGTTTGTTATCAAATTCCCGAGCCGTTGCTCAACTTGCCGGGAATCTTTTCCGTCAGACTTCGCGCGCCGAGAACAACCAGCACGGAAATGGGCAATTACTATCTCAGCCCCATTTTCTGCGAGGCTTGCCGCGCCATTTTGGAACGCGCTCTCGAAGGCGGATTTTCCTTCCTTGACGGCTTGATTGCTCCCGAGGCGTGCGCGATGATGAATCGTCTTGCCGAAAACATCGAGCATTTGGGCTGCTGCCCCCACGAAGGATTCTTTGCATCCTACTGCGACGTGCCGATGAAGAGCGACGAAGTTACGCTCAAGCACTACGTACTTCAAATGCAAGAGCATTGCCTCAAGCCTTTACACGAGCATCTCGGCATTGACGTAAGCGACGCCGCAATCCGCAAAGCAGTCGAAGAGCAAAACAAAATCTCTCGTCTCATCACGGAAATCGGCAACTACAGAAAAGACGCACAACCGAGAATCACGGGTTACGAATTTGCGATTTTCTGCCTTGCTACGTACTGCTGCCCCAAAGATTTGCTCATCGAAAAGTTGGAAGAGACCGCAGAAGAGCTTAAAACCAGAGTTCCCGATCCGATCGGCACTTACCGCGCACGCGTTGCAATGGTCGGCAGCGAGATCGACGATCCGAGCTTTATCAAGCTTGCAGAGGACACGGGTCTTATCGTGGTTGCGGACAGATACTGCTTTGGCTCTTTGCCCGGCAGACAAGAAATCATCCTCAACGACGAAGAGGACGCTCTCACTCAAGTGTGCAGATACTATATGCAATCGGGTCAATGCCCCCGTTTCCTCAACACCGAGAAGGTGAACGAGCGTCACGGTTTCGTTGACAGAATCGCAAGAGAATATCACGCCGACGGCATCATCATCGAGCAAATCAAGTTCTGCGACTACTGGGGATACGGCAGACCGTTTATGCACGCCGTGTTGCAAAACGAATACGGCTATCAAGTCCTTTCCATCGACCGTCCGTACAATGCGGGACAATCGGGACAATTGCGTACGAGAATCCAAGCGTTCGTCGAGGCAATGGAAATCAAGAAAATTCAGACAGAAAAAGGAGAGCATTGACTATGGGCGCAAAATTGAACTCCGAAAAATTAGGCAAATTCTATAAACCGGGCAAAAAGACGGCTACCCGTAGAGAATGGCGCGGTTTCAAAGATACGATGTACGACTTCGGTCGCTGGCTCAAAAACTTGCTCGTAATGGGCAAATTCATCATGAAACCGACCACTATCAAAGCACTCTTCACGTATAGATGGTTTGGCAACTACATGGCGGCTTTCGACTATATCGACAGACACCTCGAGGGCGTTAGAGGCGAGCAACTTCGCATAGGTCACAAGCAATACGACAGCATCGTCGGACACCTTACGCAGACCATGGACACGCTCTTTAAGTGCGACAAGCGTATCGGCAACAAGAACGGCAAATACGACGAACTCAACAAAAAGGTCGTCATCATGGACGAAAACGGCATGATGGTCGTTGCAATGGGTTTCCCCAACCTCAAATTCTTGTCCAAAGAAGTTCCTGCAATCTACACAGGCTCCACAATCGCACAAGACGGCGTTTTGCACTATATCGAGGTTTCCGAAGAGTTCCAAATTCCTTCCGACGTATGCCCGATGCCTTGCGCAGAACTCGGTTGTGCAATCGACGAGGACTTCCCCATCTGCGGCGTTTGCGCAATTCACTGCAACACCACTTGCGACGGATCTTTGATGGGCAACCAAATCGAAGATCGTCACGACGATCTCCCCTCTTTCACGATGGCTGCTCCTATGCGCCACCAACAAGAATCCGTTCTTCCCTACTCTCGCGATCAAGTGGTTGCGGCAATCAAGTTTATCGAAGAACACACGGGCGAGAAATGGGACTGGGACGCTTTTGCAAGAAACTGCAAGACCTACAACGCTCAAAACGCTTTGTTCGATACGTGGCTTGAGATGAACAAAACTCCATATCCTCAAATCTGCGGCAACAACATCATGCTTTACCGCGACGCAGAGTATATGGTTATCTCCGGACGTGACGCGTCATTCCTCAAACTCGACCAAGAAATCACCGACCTCGCAAAGAAAGGCTATGAGAAAAAGACTTTGGCGGCAAAGGAAATTCGTCACCGTGCAATCGTATGGGGCGTACACGCTCAATACTACACCGCATTCAACCAATGGCTTGCAAACTGCTGGGGTATCGTGACGCTTTGCGACATGCTTTCCTTCACTCTCACCAAGCCCATCAACTACGAGGATCACGAGCAAGCGATGCTCGACCTCGGCGAATACAACATGAACATGATCATGCGCAACCACTCCAACGGCGGTTACGAAGTCGGCGTCGAACAACTTTGGCAATATTGCGAAGAGTTCAATGCGGATATGGTCATTATGTACGAGCATATCGGATGCAAGTCCATGGCAGGTTATCACGGACTTATCGAGGAAGAAGGCAGAAAGCGCGGTATCCACATCGTTTGGGTATATCACGCGTTGATGAACCCCACCAAAGCGTCAAGAAAAGATATGCGTAACGACGTCAACCGTTATATGAAAACCGTGTTGAGAGAAGAGCCTCTCGACCCGACTATCGTTGATTTCGACGATACGAATCGCTGGTAAAAAGGAGAAAAGAATTATGAAATATTTTGGCGGA
>DBJV01000081.1:17187-17333 GCA_002297185.1 Christensenella sp. UBA767 | reverse complement strand
TCATTCTCTATACGCACGCTCTCGTATGCGTCCTCGAGCCTTCTGCCGCTGAGTTTGCCGTATCCCGGAAAACTCTCTACGGAGAAATACACGTCGCCTCTGTCCGTTGCGTAGGCGTGTCCTTTTTCTATGAGTTTGGACACGAA
>DBJV01000081.1:12695-17109 GCA_002297185.1 Christensenella sp. UBA767 | reverse complement strand
TCACGCATAAGCGAATCTATGCGTGCAATCATCATTTGTGCGTACTCGAGCGCAGGAATGCCCGTTTCGTTGGATTTTGCGATAATCTTGTCATCAACATCCGTGTAGTTGCGAGCATAATTGACTTTGTAGCCGATTTTCTCGAAATACTTGCGGATGATATCGTAAATCAACGCTTGATAGGCGTGACCGATATGGGCGTCGCCCGACACCGTGATACCGCACGCATACATATTGACTTGTCCGTCGTGAAGGGGGACGAAATCTTCTTTTTTTCTTGTGAGAGTGTTGTAAATTTTCATAGTTTTCTATTGCGAATTTTTATTGCCGATTATTGCGGCGTGTCCGCATCGTCGTTTTGATTTTTCAAATATTCCGTCTCGAATTCCTCAACTTCCGCAGGGCAAAGGTTGTCCTCGTCAAGCGTTATGGAATATCTGCAAGAATGTACGTCGAGAGCCTTCTCGAGATTGTAAATCCTCTTGTTGAGACGTTTGAACTCTTCCATAATGGGGTCGGGGAGCAAAATTTGGTCCATATCCGCAATGCGCTTGCCGCATTGTTTGACCACTCTGCCCGGAACGCCTACGACGGTTGAGTGCGGCGGAACGTCTTTTAGCACCACGCTGCCTGCGCCTATCTTGCTGTACGCGCCTATGCGCACGGGGCCTAATACTTTTGCGCCTGCGGACACCATTACGCCCTCTTCGAGAGTGGGGTGACGTTTGCCGCAGTCCTTGCCCGTGCCGCCGAGGGTTACACCCTGATAAAGCACGCAGTTGTCGCCAATCTCCGTCGTTTCGCCGATTACGAGGCCTACGCCGTGGTCTATAAATATGCCCGAGCCGATGTTGGCTGCCGGGTGAATATCTATGCCCGTCTTGACTTTTGCCTTGTAAGATATGTAAAGAGCAAGGTCTTTTAGACCTTTTTGCCAGCACCAATGCGCGCGGCGGTACGCACAAAGAGCCTTATACCCCGTGTAAGTACGCCTGACTACCCATGCGCTCGTGGCGGCAGGGTCGTTTTGCAATATCTTTTGCAAATCGCGCTTTTTGGCTTGACTGATTTTCATAAAACCTCGTTATTCCGCTTTGTTATCGTCGGATTTGTTGTCTATTGTCGTATTATCGTCGGATTTTGCACTATCCGTCTCGCCTGCTCTGTTGATTTTGGATGAGAACAGACTGTCGGTGTTGTCGCTCGTCTCTCCGAAGAGTGCGTCGATTTCGTCCTCGTAAATGGTCTCTTTCTCGTACAAAGCTTTGACCATTGCGTCCATAACCGAACGATTTTCTTTCAATATATTGAGAGCGACTTGATATTGTGCGTCGATGATAGATTTGACTTCCTCGTCAATCTTTGCCGCAACTTCCTCGCTGTAGTTGAGGTGCGTCTGATAATCTCTGCCAAGAAATACTTCTTCGCTGGAGCCGAGATACATATTGCCGATAGAATCGGACATACCCCACTCGGTGACCATCTTTCTTGCAAGTTGCGAGGCGCGTTGAATGTCGTTGCTTGCGCCTGTTGATACGTCGTGAATGACGAGTTCTTCAGCCGCACGACCGCCGAGCATCATTGCGATGTCGTCAAGGAGTTTGCCTTTGGTCATATGGTTGTCGTCGTTCTCGGGCAAAGTGATGGTGTAGCCTGCCGCCATACCGCGAGGAATGATGCTGACTTCGTGTACGTTGTCGCAATGTTTCATAAGTTTTGCGACGATTGCGTGTCCGCTCTCGTGATATGCGGTGATGCGCTTATCCGATTCGGTTACGAGACGAGATTTCTTTGCAGGACCTGCCATAACCTTGTTGACAGCCTCGCTGATGTCCTTCATGGTGATAATCTTTCTGTCGTCTCTTGCCGCCAAAATTGCTGATTCGTTGAGGATGTTCTCGATATCCGCACCCGTAAAGCCTGCGGTGAGTCTTGCAAGGGACTTGAAGTTGATGTCGGACGCAAGCGGTTTGTTGCGTGCATGGACTTTGAAGATTTCCTCTCTGCCCTTGACGTCGGGGACGTTGACGTAGATTTGTCTGTCAAATCTGCCCGGTCTCATAAGAGCGGGGTCGAGGATGTCCGCACGGTTGGTTGCCGCCATGACGATGATTGAGGAACTTGCCTCGAAACCGTCCATTTGAACGAGCAATTGGTTTAGCGTTTGCTCTCTCTCGTCGTTGCCGCCGCCGAGACCTGCGCCTCTTTGACGACCGACTGCGTCGATTTCGTCGATGAAGATGATGCAAGGCATGTTCTTTTGCGCTTGCTCGAACAAGTCTCTGACACGAGACGCGCCCACGCCTACGAACATTTCAACGAAATCCGAACCGCTGATTGAGAAGAAAGGCACGTTTGCCTCGCCTGCAACCGCTTTTGCAAACAAGGTTTTACCCGTTCCCGGAGGTCCTACGAGAAGAACGCCGCGAGGAATACGCGCGCCTATATCCGTGTATTTTTTGGGATGTTTGAGGAAATCTACGATCTCTTGAAGTTCTTGCTTTTCCTCTTCCGCACCTGCAACGTCGTTGAAACGGACTTTGATGTCGCGAACTTGGTTGGCTTTGGTCTTGCCGAAGTTCATTGCTTGCGAATTTGCGCCCGCGCTCTTGCGGAGCACAATCATAAATACGATAAACAACGCTGCGTAAAGGATGAGCGGCACTACGATGCTGGAAATGAGCGAGCCGCTCGAGGGATCGTCGAAAGTGACGGTTACGCCGTCGAGCAAGCCTGCGCTGCCCTCTTTCAACTTGTCAAGGTCTTCCTTGAATTGCGTTCTCGAGCTGATGTTGACAAAGTATGCATAGCCTTTTTCGCCGACTTTCTTGATCTTGGCGGAATAACTGCCCTCGATATAGATTGCCTCGACTTCTTTGGCGTTGAGCATACTTTCGAGACTGTTTTCCGTGCCGTAGAAAGTGATTTCGGTTGGCTTGGTCAACTCGTATGCGATGACGAACGCGATAATGACGAGCAATACCACGCCGACGATAATTAACGTGCGTCTGGTTGATGTTTTCATCGTTCCTCCTTGGGATGAACCACGTATATAACAGTGTGTCGTGTCTTTTTGCTATATATATGTTCTACATATTATAAAAATTAAATACAAAAAAGTCAACGCAACTTTTGACATTTTCGCCGATATTGCATTGCCCTTTTGACGTATTATATGAAAATCTTACGTTAAAAACCTTAAACTTGCATTAAAACAAGAGGGGGCGTGCATGTGGATTTTGTTCTGTAATAAAGCGGTTGATTTTAGGTTATTTTGCTCTAATCATACGTTTATAGTGTGTTTTTGTTGTCATAAAATGGTTGTTGCGTGAAAATGCAATATCAGAAACGGATGTTTGTCGTAAATTGTAAAAATAATTTGATTTTTGTGGAAAATAGTTGAATTTTGGATTATTTTTAAAACTTTTTCACGCATTTTTCCGGCATATATCGACACATTGTGTGATATATGTACACATTTGGACACTTTTGTCTATTATCTGCGGTTTTTCGACGGTAGAATTTGTCGAATGCCGTCTAAATAGTGGGTTAGATGTCACAATTAAGGTTATTTTAAGACTGCATAATATTAATTATTAAGGTTGACATAATACAATTTGTCGAGTAAAATATAAAAACTAAATTACCTGCACGCGCACAACACGCACACTTACACACACATACGCGCAATACAATACGGGGAGTTATGGAAAGAATTTATACGACTGCGCCATCCTTGCACATCGAACATCTATCGAAACAATATCCGTCGGCGAAAAACTTTGCGCTCGACGATTTCTCTATGTCTTGCTATCCGGGCGAGATCGTTGGTCTATTGGGACACAACGGCGCAGGCAAGTCAACTACGCTTAAATGCGTGACGGGCATCCTTCCCTACTCCAAGGGTTCTATCACGATCAACGGATACGATATCGCAAAAGAGCCGGTCAAGGCAAAGAATACTTTTGGGTTTGTGAGCGACAAGCACGACGTGTTTGTGAAACTTACGGGAATTCAATATATCGACTTTATGGCAAACGCATACGGCGTGAGCGTTGAGGATAGAAAAAGACGTCTTGCAAAATTGGACGAGGTGTTCTGTCTCGGCAACAGAATTTACGATACCATCAACGACTACTCCCACGGTATGCGCCAAAAGATTTGCATGATGGGTTCGCTTATCCACAATCCCAAACTTTGGATTTTGGACGAGCCGATGATCGGTCTCGACCCCGTTACCAACGCAAACGTATGCGCGTTTATGAAAGAGTATGCCAGTAACGGAAACTGCATTCTCTTCTCCTCGCATAACATCAATTCCGTGCAAAGACTTTGCGACCGCGCGGTGATTATCCAAAACGGCGTAAAGACGGACGACTTCTATTTTGCGGATTTCAGGCTTGAAAATCCCGAC